>JAZLIX010000028.1:0-18956 GCA_045617605.1 Alphaproteobacteria bacterium
CATCCTATGCACATGTTTATGTGTATAAAGATAAATTTTATAACAAGAAATACGTTGTTAAAACAGCTAAAAAGAATTTAAACGATAAGGAACTACAACGTTTTATAAATGAGTATGAACAACTAAAACAATTATCATCTCCATATGTTATTGAGGTTTATAGATATGATGATAATGTAAGACAATATATTATGGAGTATATGGATGGTACTCTCTATGATTATATTGAAAAGAACAATTCAAAATTAGATAAAACAAAACGAAAATCCATAGGGTTTCAAGTCCTAAAAGCCTTCCAATATATACATTCAAAGAATTTATTACATAGAGATATAAGTCCAAATAATGTATTAATAAAAAAATATGGTGATGTTGATGTAATAAAACTTTCAGATTTTGGATTGGTTAAAATACCAAATAGTGATTTAACATCATTACAAACAGAGCTAAAAGGATCTTTCAATGATCCAAATTTAGGAGTTATAGGTTTTTCTAAATATAACATTGTCCATGAAACATATGCTTTAACTAGATTATTATATTTTGTCATGACTGGGAAAATAAATTATACTACAATCAGAGATAAAAATTTGCAAAAATTTATTCAAAAAGGTTTAAATCCAGATGAAAGCAAAAGATATCAGACATTAGCTGAATTATATGATGCATTTAAAATTTTATAGTTTAAAATCTAATATTTTATCCCCACCCCATTCTTTGGATAAATCTATAAACCGTCATTCTTTGAACATTTACTATACGTGCTATTTGAGCAACAGGAACTTTTTTATCTAACAGGTCTTTTATTTTCTTGGCGTTTTTGGATAATTTAAGTTTTTTTGATTGAGCTGAAAAAGGTCTTCCTAATCTTTTACCACTGGCTCTTACATTTTCCAGGGATGATTTTGTTCTTTGGGATATCAGGTCTCTTTCAATTTCAGCTGCTAATCCAAAAGCAAAAGCCATAACTTTTGATTGAATATCGTTTCCAAGACGATAATTTTCTTTAATTGTCCAAACCTGACAATCTTTATTCAGGCAATTTTCCAAAATATGCATTACTTCTAATAATGATCGACCTAATCGAGAGATTTCACAAGCAATCAGAGTATCGCCTTCTTTTAGCTCATCCAATAATCCACCTAACTTTCTTTTATTTAGGGATTTACGGGATGAAATTTTTTCTTCTACCCATTTGTCGATCTTAATATGATTTGATTTTGCAAACTTTTTGATTTCAAATTCTTGATGCTCTAAGGTTTGTTTATTTGAGCTCACACGAATATATCCAATAATAGCCATTTTTATCCTTTGTTTTTGATTGATTTTATTATCTAAAACACGTTAAAAGTGTTCCTTTTAATAGAACGATAAAATCAACCACTTTTTTCATATCTGAGTATTTTTTTCTTAATTCCTCAATAAGATATGGAAAATAAAGGAAAATACTGACTTTTTTGACATACTAAAGCAGTGATAATATTGACTTGAACTTCATCTGAACACAATCGTTGGTTTATGATATGCTTAGAAGCGTAATCATTAATTTAACTGAAACAAAAGGATTAAACAATGAAATGGTTTTGTCTAATAAGTGCAATTTTAGCATTCTTTGAGTGCGCGAGTGTTGAAGCACAAGCAGAAAGTGTAATGCATCAAATATATGGTGCACTGTATGGAATAAGTGGTTCAATCTATATGTGTACCTTTTTTATCTTAAAAAAGATACAAGGGAACAAAAAATAAAATGTTCTTATTTTAACTATAAAGGAGAAAAAAATTATGAAAAAAATTATTTTAACACTATGTTCTTTTACTTTTTTATTCAATTTGACACCTGCCTTTGCAGATACTATTGATGATTTAAAAAAAATAAAAACGTCAATGTTAACTTCAGAAACAAGTGAAGAACAGAGAAACTATCTAGCGGGATATATGTTTCAGATGTATTTTTCAGATGATAAAAAAGTTTGCAATGAAAATGGTATTTTTGAATTTACTTCAGATAGCAAGAATCAAACAGAAGAATTAATCAAGATGTACAATCTTTTTACAAAAGATGATATTAATACGGCATGTTTTTTTAAATTAAGAGGAAAATTTATTGATACAACAGATGAATGTATTTTACAGAGAAGAAATGGTCCTGCTGCGGCTTGTTGGTATGATTATAAAAAATTCTTACCTGACAGTTCAAAAATCAAAACAGATGATGAATTTATAACTTTTTCAAAAGCAGCAATATTTTTTGGTAAAACAGAATATTGTAAAAATGCACCAGAGCTAACCACACAGGAAAGAAAGGAATGTGAAGGAAAAGTAAAAAAATATATAACACAATTATCAAAAAAAACTGCTCCTCATTGCAGGGATATTATTCCTCAAAAATACAATGAATTTTTACAAAATAGCAAAGATTTATTAACGCTAGTTAATAACACAGAAATAAAAAATTTTGCAGGACAAAAACAGCAAGTAGAAACATTTATGTTTCAATCTATTTATGGAAATGCTTATGAAAAATTAGCAATACAAGAATTACAAGAATTAGGTTTTAAAAATTTCTGTACAGTTGAAGGATTTGAAAAAGATATTAAAAAGTTACCTGCAAAAGAACCACTTAAACGTAATTCTGGTCATATAATAGACCTAAATTAATTTTTGTTTATTTTACTATAACGAACCTCTTCCACTATTTGAGAGGTTCTTTTTTAGCTCACATAGTGAAAATTTAATTTATCTTATTATTACTTGTTCTCCCTGTACAATTCAGGGCTCACAAGGAAATAAAAGCATGGTAAAATATCCTTTAACTTAAAACAGAAAGGATTTTATCATGTATTACGTTCTTGTTAACAAGCATAAAATACCAACACCTTATTGGACTTGGGGTGATGCTCAAAAAGCAATACAGACGATTTATCGTGCACAATATCCAGTAGCAACTTTGCTGATTATTTATGAAAAATAGCTATTAAAAACTCAATTTTTTATAATTTTTTGCACTTTTGACTGTTTTTTGGTTAAAAGTGCATTTTTTTTGGCGGGGGCCGGTCCGCAAACACAAAAAAACAGGGTAAAATCTATCTGTTAAACAAATAATGAAAGGGAAATACAATGATTAACGCAAACGAATTTAAAAATTATTTAATTCAAAAAGGATACAGTGAATTTTCAAAAAACGGTCGTAGAAGCACTGTTTATGATTATACATTCAGAGTACAACGTGTCTGTCGTGCAGAACAGCTTTCAATTAAGGCATTAGCTGATAAGATTGAAACGATTTTACCAAACTATACAGCAAACGGTATTAAATGGGAGCTAGGGAAATTGTCTCATGAATCTGTTATTAATGCTTTAAAAGCTTTTAATCGCTTTGCTAAGACTCAAACTGTTGTTGAGAAAAAATCAATCTTTAAAACATTATTAGCGAATTAAGGGGGTGTATCATGAATAATATTAAATATCCAAACATTAAGATAAAACTGGTGGGAGAAGATGGGAATGCTTTTGCTATTATTGGAAGATGCAGAAATGCTATGATTAGAAATCATTTGACTCAATCTGAAATAGATGCTTTTACACAGGAAGCAACTAGGGGTGATTATAATCATTTATTATGCACTTGTATGAACTGGTTTGATGTGGAGTAAGGATATGGATAAAACAGCTCAGATTCGTCGTTTAAATGATAATTTCAGAACTTCATTTATTGGTGGAAGAATTAATATTACATGTGGGATTCAAGCTCTAGGTGAAGATTCTGTTGCTGATATATTACAACAGGTACGAACATTTAATCATTTTACAAAAGGAAATGATCCATACGCTGAACATGATTTTGGAAGTTTTGAATATAACGGTCATAAAATCTTTTGGAAAATCGATTATTATGACAAAAACTTAGAATTTGGATCAGAAGATGCTTCAGATGAAACGATTACAACACGAGTATTAACAATTATGAGAGCTGAAGAGTACTAAAAAACAGTTGCATTTCATCTGATTCTTGGGTAAAATAAGCATATAGACTCATGGAGACTTCAAATGGTTTTAAAGAATAAACTGAATATCACAAATCAGGTGGAACTGAACAAACAGGAAGAATTAATCAGCAAAAAAAAGGCACAAAAGCTTTTTGATAGTGGTAAGATTGATACAATCAAAGTGGGAACATTTGCTGGTTTAAAACAAATTCACAAGTACTTGTTCGGTGATATTTATGATTTTGCAGGTAAAATGCGTGAAGTAAATATCTCAAAGGGGAATTTCAGATTTGCTCCTGTGATGTATTTAGCTCAATCTTTAAAACAAATTGATAAAATGCCACAATCTACCTTTGATGAAATTATCGAAAAATATGTTGAAATGAACATAGCTCATCCTTTTAGAGAAGGAAACGGACGATCTACACGCATTTGGTTAGACTTAATTTTAAAGAAAGAACTAAAAAAGGTTGTGGATTGGAATAAGGTTGATAAAAATGATTATTTATCAGCTATGGAGAGGAGTCCAATAAAAGATATAGAAATCAAACATCTTTTAAAAAATGCACTAACAAGTAAAATTAATGAACGTGAAGTTTTTATGAAAGGAATAAACGTCAGCTATTATTACGAAGGATATGACGAATACGATATTCATAAGCTGATGGATGAAAAATAAGTATACTAAAAGAAGGTGACGGAAACGTTGCTTTCTTTTTTATGGGTAATGCAGGGATTTTCACTGCTTTTTAATGAACTGATTTAAATCATTTTGGGATGAGCTTTTATCTTTTGATGTAGCTCTTAATAGACGTCTTTACAGGGAGTGTTCTAGGATGATTCTAGGTACTTTTATGACTGTTTTAAATAAAGATTTTAACTTAAATTTGGATCATATAAGGATAAAAGAGATTCACTGCATTCAGGAATGAGTAGTACGCAAAACAATCATAAATTATTTTTAGCAATAAGAAGGGAATTAATTATTCAGGGAATAATACCAATCTCTTATGTACTCATCTCTAGTGGATCTATCATAATGCTTAACACTCTTTTGAAAATCTCTGTGAGTAAATATCTTATCAGGGATTAAGGATGGATTACGATCTGATTCAACCTGCTCTTTGTCTGAGTACATCCAACATGACAGCATATCAAATGGTCTATCAGTGATGTTCTGAACACTCATAGTTGTTTCAGGATAATAGAAACGAATCTTAGATCGTATTACATCAATAAAATTATCGGCTTTCTCTTGAGGAACTTCAGCAAGAAAATGTAAATGGGGATGCTTCTCCATATCACGTATTTTTCCATTCTCTAAAAAGACAATCAAAGGATATTGCTCATCTTTACGCTTATTAAAATGACGACCAAAGACACTCTTCTGGGAATAGTACTCTTTAAGGGCTTCTTTGAAATGGAACAGAAGATTCATCTGAGAAAGATTTGTTCTGTGGGGATTCAATGAGACAAACATATTTGGCTTAAATCCATTGTAATAGAGACGCTGTACTAAACTCTGTTGGTCTGGAGTAAGCTCTATTGTATTGCTTGTTGGATTATTGGTCTGTATTTCGGTCATAGGATTTTCTTTCTGTTAAGATCTTTGGTTGGTCATTATTTGGTCTGGTATGGTCTGTATAGGGATTTTATTTGGATTTATTAGGACATTTTATATTGGATAATAGAGCTCTAATAGATAGAAAGAAGACTCTCTACACTCTTACGCCTTTCACATACATCTAAGTGGAGGAAAGCCACACAACTTATTTGATGAAGCGAAATTCGGTACCAAAGCACTATTTATAGAACATCTCATTTTGTTCCTTTCTACTAAAATAAATTTCCATTTCTAATTTTTTTTATAAACCACATTTAATTTTCAACCTGCCTTCATGCCTGAAAGCAGGTTGTTTTAGATTTTTATCCATTCCACTTTTTCAAAACTTTTTTAAGTTCCAATAAATTGGCTAAAAAATGATGTGGTAGATATGCTTCCCCCAACACAGCACGAATAAAACGTGTGCAAGAACGATAAAATGGGGGAACATACCAATCATCAGCCAAACCTGACAACAGAATAATTTCTTTAATTGTTAAACAACGGTTATCCCGATAATGGATTGTATTAAAACCAGTAATCTGATCACTGTGTTGTAGAATTGTTGGACAATATCTGTCTGCCCAAATACGTTTAAATGTGTACCCAGGAGCATTCAGTTTTGGATTTCCATATCTATCAACTGGATGAGGTGAACGTTCACCTGGTAATACCCCAATCATGCAATCCGCTTGTACTTTTGGCATGGGTGGTGCATAATGGAAAGGAATAAAACTGTGCTCTCCTGCTTGTAATGATGGCAAATGTCCAATTACTTCCTCTACCGTTTTATAATGAGAAACTTTCTTTGGAAAAGCCACTTCACCAATGCGAGAAAATAAAAAAACAGCTCTTTTTCTTGACTGAGGTGATCCGTAATCCACAGCATCTTGAATTTCCATTTTAACCTGATAACCTAAATCCTTCAAAAATTTAAAAATTCTTTTTTTAATTGGACGTGGATCATCTTTTAAAATAGCGGTTGGGAATTCTCGTGCATTTTCAATCATCCCAACAAGTGGCCTTGTTTGCTTTATAAACTCCAAAACATATAAAATGTAAAAAGCAGCTGGACTATCCAGATGTTGTCCACCTGCCCGACAAAATGGTTGACAGCATGGAGAAAAAAAGGCAGCTTGGCATTTCTTTTTCTTAAATAATCGTACCAAATCACTGAAGGTCTGTTGATTAGTAAAATCACCACAAATCATCTTAGCGGTTGGATGTGCTTGCTGAAACCAGCAAGCACGATTCACATCATATTCATTCGCTAATACACATTCAAAACCATTTTCTTTCGCGAATGTTTCACCAATCCCCACATTTGAGAAGGCCGAAAAATATCGAAACATTTAATTTCCCTCCTTTTCAAAAGTTAAGGTTGTCCATTTATCTTTTGCTTTTTGTGAAATTAAATCCAAATAAGCACCGTCTGGATACATTCTCTCCAACAAAGAACAATAATATCCAACTTCTGATAAATCACTACACTCGGATTGGAAGATGCACGAAGAGGGTTTAAACATGTATGGTTTTTCATACTCATTTTTAACCCCAACCAACATCAACCTATGTCTTTGTTGAAAGCAAAAACCAGATTTTACCATTGTATCGGTCAAAAAAACACCGCAATCACAGTATTCAAAACCCAATTTAGCCATAAAGTCTAACCCTCTAACTAAATCAGGTATATCAACCAATAAAAACATGATTCCTTGATCAGCTAAGACAGGAAGCAAATCATTTTGGCGTTTTTCCATAGAGAGATCAGCAAGAATAGTATTGTATTTCCCTTCTGGTAACACAACCTTTTCCACGCTATTGATCTTATCTTGAAGATGTTGTTTTTTGATTGCTTTTTTTTGGGCTTGTTCTTCACGTTTAACAAATGCTAAAGCATGCGAAAGTGTAGCGAGTGTTTCATTCTTGCGCGCGTATTCTTTTTCCTTGCGCACAGCTTCATCTGTTAATTTTGACAAACGGAATGCTTGAAGTTCAGACAAACCAAATTTTTCTTCCAAAATAACCTTTTTTGAATCTGGTGTTGCATGCAAATCACTGCGTGCTCCTTTATGCCCTTTAATTTTGGAGATTTCAACAACCAATAAGATTGCTTTATCAAGAACAGATTCTGCTTTAACACTTGCTTCAGCATGGAGTTTTTTATACTCGCCCACTGAAAGAGTAGCTGAATTAAGCAATTCTTCCGTCTCAATAATATTTTGTTCCCCATTAAGAACATCTTGTGCCAAATTCTTTACGGCCATTTTTGGTAAAATACCACCAGAAGGTCCTTTCGGATCTTCTGATGTATTATCATTGCACGCCTGTGTAGGTGTGCATGGTAAAGCTACAGGAACAAAAGTGTTCGTAGCTTCGGTTTCAACAATATTTGTTGCTAAGGAATTTTCCCCAGAAACAACATCTGAGCCAACAACAGTTTGCGTTAATTCGCAATTGTCGTTGGAAATTTTATTTAAATAAGTCATTTTTATTTCCTTTCATTTCGACTATTCGGTTATCCCGAACGAAAGGAAGCATAGAGCAAAAATTAAAAAAAATCTAATATGTTTCTAAAGTGTTCGCAATATCATCTATAACTTATTGATTTTTCGAATAAATATATCTATAAATCTTTGTTTATTTATACTCTTAGATTCATCTAATATTCTTCTAAGATATCGTATTTCTGGCTTATAATACAACCAACCTTTTCGGGAACGGGTATAACTGAGTTTTGTCCGAATGATGTTATTGATATGATAAAAACTTGTTTTTCGAATCCCTAAAATTTTTAAACACTCTTGACACCTACACCAAAACTTATATCCCTCACGATTATAATTGACCCTTTCCCCAAAAAAGCATCCTTTTTCCCCCTCTTTCCCATGAGAATGTCCCTTAATTAAAACAGCATTAGTATCTAATATGGAATAATATGATCTTAATATCGTGCATCTTTTCTTTATTCCTATATTATTAGCTGGACACTTCGTGTTATAATCATTATGTTTAATGTCATCCATACGGTTATATGCCGAATCTAAACTTATGTTTAAAACAGCCACAACATCAGTTATTAAAAGAACATACTCCGCTGATGCAGTTTGTGTCTTCCCTGCTCTAATTTGTAATGCACCGTTCCCTGTCAAAGGTTTAGTTACTATATATCGATCCTGTGGATCTTGAATTTTTGGATTTTTTGATTTAACTTGATATAGTTGTGGATGAGTATTCAAAGTTGTATCAGAAATTCTCATTTCTGAACGTGAATAATTTAGATATTCTCTAATAACATTTTTATACGTTTTAAATGGAGTGTTTTTATATTTAATGTGTATAGCAATATCTTCAAAATTATCCTTAGATTCCTGTTTAGCAAATGCTGTTACCTTGTCATAAACATTGGTTGTAAAAGAATTCTGTTTTAAAGATTTAATCGGAAAATCTTTTACAATTATACCAGCCAACAATGTCAAAATATTAGCTAAATCACACAAAGAAACAGATTGAACAAAAAAATCTCCTTGGACATAGTATATGTACACATCAACCGTTTTTAAATCTTTTTCCCATCTTGAAGGAGTTATAAATTCTTGAATTTCCCTAAAATAATTGACAGCTGTCCCAATAGTCACACGATCTAATAAGTATTCTTTATTGGAATATTCGGTATATAAACCATACAATGAAAACAAATCTTTTTCCAATTCTATATCAAAAATTTGTGGTGCAATCTCATATAGCTTATGTAATTGTCTTTTATAAATAGCTATTTTGTTGCTATCTAAGCAATTTTTTTCTAACCACTTTTCAAAATCTTGTCGGTTCATTTTGGACTCCCACTTTTAACAATAGCATAATTAAATAAGAAAATAAATTAATTTTTAACATACCTTCACACATGAAGATAAGTTGATTAAAAAGAAACCGATGCTAGCTCTCCTTCTACTGAAAAACACCACCAACAACGTTACTAAATATTCCTAAAGAAACGCGTTTTAGAGCTGTTTTTAAGATTCTCTAATGGCTCGCTTGAGCACCCTTTATTTTTCCGCCATAATCTTTTTCCACGTGTCAAAAAGTGGTTGTAAGAAGTCATAGCTAAATTTATCCATTTCTGACTTGATTTGTTTCAAAGTATGATTAGAATACGACTCAGCCATCATACCTTCACCTTCCCATCCAATGATGTCATTAATGTAGGTTGCACCAACACCAGCATCTTGCATACCAATGCTGGCATTTTTTCTGAATGAGTGAAAATCTTTTTGGTCTTTATTACCCGATTTGACACCAATCGATTTAAAAAATGGCATTAAAACACGGGTTCCGTATTTATTATTATATTGTCCACTTGATGTCTGACATTTTGAAAAAATAAAATCTGTTTCTGTGGCTTTCTTTCGTTCTTGTTGACGTTTGAAATAATCCACGAATCCTAAATCAAGAAGCTGATTATTGATTGGAATAATTCGTTCTGACGCTTCGTTTTTCAAATGTTTAATTGGATGATTTTCTTGAAAATTAAAACAATTGAATCCATCTTTGACACAAATATCCGCATATTGAAGTGTTAAAGCTGCATTCATACGAGAACCAGTAAACAATGCAATCAAGCAAAGCCAAAATGCGTCTGGATTTTCTTTAAAGAATGTCTGTTTTGGATTAAAAATTTCCAATAATTCTTCTTTTGTGTATGGTAAATGAGGCCTTTGTTCTTTTTTCTTTGATTTTGGAATATTTGGCAATAAGTTGATGATGTTCAATTTATAAATGTCTGGTTCAAGATTGTTCCCACAAGTTGCTAATTCCTTAATGTTAGAAAACCATTGACGCTTGTTTTCATTTTTGTTTTTATTGTTGTTTAGAATGAAGTCAATCAGTTTTTGAATAGTATCAGGTGTATGAAATTTTGAATAATCATCTGTTATTTTAATACCGATAGCTGTCAACATTTTTGTTAAATTGTTGCGCTTTCTAGCTTCTGTATCTGCGCCTGTATGTGCCTTTTTCAACATAATATCCAACACTTGAGCAATAGTATATTGTTGTGTTGGTTGTTTTGGAGTTAGCACAGCAGACGCATCTGATATGATCTTTTTAGCTTCTGGAATAATCTCTTTGATTTGATCCATTAACAATCTGAATTCAGCTCTTATTTGTTCATTTTTCTCAGCTTCAATCTTCGTGTACGTTTCAATTAATTCACGCAAAGTTTCAAGGTTGTTGTGTTTTGAGAGCGTTCTCTCCTGCATGACTATACCCAAACGCCCACCGGATGAACTACTGATGATTTTCGTGTCAAAAATTAACTGATTATACAGAAAACGCAATCTGTCTATCAGTACTGTAGGTTGATTCTCATTTATTTGTTTCATCATTTCTCTCGCTTTATAATAATTGTCCGTATGTAAAGAGATTCTTTTATACCTTCGTTTTCCATTCACACGAGCAATTTCTATGCTATAATAAAAAATGTTTTTTCGCAACCATAAAAAAGATGAATAAGGGCGATTTGCATCACAGTTTGCATCACACTTTGGCATAAAAATAGCTCGCATCACACATTTTCCTTTCAAAAAACTTTGGTTAAAATATGATTCAAGCTGCTGAAAATAAAAGAAAAAGCTCAACATTTAACTGCTGAGCTTTTATTTTATTGGTGCGGAAAGCCGGAATCGAACCGGCACGGGAGCAAGTCCCAACAGATTTTAAGTCTGTTGCGTCTACCAGTTCCGCCATATCCGCAACAAGAACTGAAAGCGAGGACTATTTTACCCCAAAAAAGAACCCTAGTCAAGTCTTTTCTTGATTTTTTTTAAAATTTTGCTATAATAATGACATGGAATCAGCAAAATTTACCAGAAAAATAGAAGATTTTGATTGTGCCTTTTGTGGAACACATGTTCAGGGAAATGGTTATACGAACCATTGTACTGAATGTTTATCCTCGCTACACGTGGATAATAATCCCGGCGATAGAGCATCAACTTGCCATGGACTGATGTTGGCAGAAAATTTAGAACAAAAAAGAGGAGAAATGTTTATTGTTCACAAGTGTACAAAATGTGGTTTTGTTCGTAAAAATAAAGTAGGTCCACAAGATAATTTTGAGGCTATCATAGCTCTGTCAAATGGTACAATAGAAAGATATAGGCAAAATTTATTACTCGCCCAAAAGCTACGCTCTAGATAGTTTTTTTGCCTCCAAAGCAGAAGCCAACAAAACAGATTGTGGAATTTTAATTTCGGGGTGATTGGATTGCATATATTCCACATACTTGTATTCAACATATTTAAAAACATTGACAACATCTTGAATCTTCTTCGGGTCACAAGGAACTTTTGTCTTGGCTTGGTAGCTTTCAATCAAAGCCCCACCCAATGTAGAATTGGAACGTCCCATAAAGCGCCCTAAATCTGCGTGTTTGTCAGAAACAGAAGCAAAAGAAAAATCAATAATACCACTAATACGCCCATTATCTACCAGTACATTTCCAGGATGAAAATCTCCGTGTACAATAGTGGGCATTAAATTTTCGGTTTCCATTGTATGCAAAGAAGCGTGTTTTGTTAAATCATAGTTTCCTTTATGAACTGTTGCAAGACCCGCCAAAAATTCACACAAGGTTTCCTTGATAGAAGTCGGCATACTAGTTGCAGGAAGTGTATGTAATTCCATTAAAAACTGGCTGAGGTCTTCAATAATTCCCACTTGTTCAGAAGGGGTCAATTTATCAATTTGAGAGGTTAGAGAATTTCCCACAATTTTTTTATGGACTGAAAAAGGACGATTTTTATTAGTCTTTAGTTTCATATCAGGAATAGGTAAACTAACTTTCCCTTTTAAAAAATCGCAAAATGTACAATCCTTGACCATCATTTTGGCAAAGAAAAGATTTCTTGGAAAGCGAAAAATATAGTCTTGAAGTTCCCCCTTCACATCCATTGTGATATTTGTCCACCCCGTTTGAATCGTTTGGGTGGACACAAAATTATCTTGCCCCACTAAAGTTTCACGAATAACTGTTTTTAATTCATTTTCATCAGGAGTAAAAAAATTATACATACCATTCCTCCAACAATTTTTTCATCCACTTTTTTTTGGCTTTCAATAAAGTTTTCGGGTTTTTAAGGCAAAATGATCCTTGACGATATTGTGATAACAAACGCATTACTGTAGGATTGTTAAGATGCGTTTTTTTAATAGGATGTGTCAAATAATGCGACCAAAAAACAAGCGTATCCTTTGAAGTAAAAAGACCAGATTTTATCAAAGCACTGAGGCAAGGAGCTAAGGCATTAAAAAAATAGCCAGATGAACTGGGTTTCACAAATCGTCCTGTCCTTAATTGGCGCAAACGAATAAATAAATCTGAAATTTTACGAGGAACACAGAGGACATGTGCTTGGATTTTGTACCCCATTTTCTTTGCCAAAGTCATCAAATACAGGTCTATCTCAGGCTCTAACAAAGTCATATCAAAAATAACATTTATCCGATTTAAAATACAGTGTTTATAGAACATCACCAAGGCTCTGAGAGCAAAGCCATTCGTTTTTTCACGCATTTGATCAGGCATATCCCGTTGCCATTCATCATAACTGGGGTGAAATGGAGCAAATTTCCCCACATTGATTTTAATATATGATTGGTGAAGTAAGGCAGATTCAATAGCTGGTACTAACTGAGAAGATTTCCCAGAACCTGACTGACCTGCCACGCGAATCAAAAAAGGAGATTTTTGAGGAACAAGGTCATCCTGAAATGTCTGAACTATTTTATTTAAAGGCACTTTATCTAGTAATTCTTTTTCACAAGGAAAAATGCGCTGAATAGCATCAAAGGCCTGTTGTTCCAGCGTGATAAAAGAGGAATCCTGTAAAAAAGTTGTGTTCATTTTATAGCCTGTTATTTTTGGGGCGCATTATAACGTATAACTTAACAAAAGTCAATCAAGAAAGTTCCTCTATACACCCATTCACGACCGAAATACGACGGTCCATCTTGGCTGCCAGTTCAGGGTTATGCGTCGCCAGTAAAGCAGACAATCCCGTTTGACGTACAAGAGTCAAAAAAGTATCAAAAACTTCTTCGGCTGTTTTAGGATCCAAGTTGCCTGTCGGTTCATCTGCCAATAAAAGTGCCGGCGCATTTGCCAAAGAGCGCGCAATAGCAACCCGTTGTTGCTCACCACCGGAAAGTTGCCCTGCCCTGTGGGTCAAACGATGAGAAAGGCCAACAGCTTTCAGTAATTCTTGAGCGTGAACTTTAGCGTCCTTTTCTTTAACACCCGCAATCAGCTGAGGCATCATCACATTTTCCAGTGCATTAAAATCTGGCAACAGTAAATGAGATTGATACACAAATCCTATTGTTTTTTGGCGTAATTTTGTCCGCCCTGCATCCGTCATTTTAGTGGCATTTTGACCTGCAATTTCGATTGTTCCCGAAGTAGGGGTATCTAACAAACCTGCAATATGAAGAAGTGTTGATTTACCTGAACCCGACGGCCCCACCAATGCCACTATTTCCCCCTGCCCGATTTCAAGATTGATATCTTTCAGGATTTCCAGACGAGTCATTCCTTTTCCAAAAGCACGAGAAATATGGGTGAGTTTCAAACTATTCATAACGAAGTGCCTCCACCGGATCTGTTTTAGAGGCTTTCCAACTGGGGTACAAAGTGGCCAAGAAAGCTAACGCCAAGCTCATCCCTGCAATCAAAAGAACCTCGGGTAAATCCACTTTGGCAGGTAAATGCGAAAGGAAGTAAATCTCAGCCGAAAAAAGTTCTTTTCCTGATAAACCTTCCAACCAATTTTTAATGCCGTCAATGTTATAACAAAAGGCCAATCCAAGCCCCACGCCGGCCAATGTACCAACTACCCCAACTGTCAACCCTGCAAGTAAGAAAACCCTTTGTACTGCCCCACGTGAAAGACCCATGGTACGCAAAACGGCTATATCTTTGGCTTTATCCTGAACCAACATAATAAGGCCTGAAATCATATTAAAGGCGGCCACGATAATAATCAATGTCAAAATCAGGAACATCACGTTACGTTCCACCTCAACCGCATTAAAGAAGGCTTGATTTGTATGACGCCAATCGTAAATATGGGCATCACCATTTACTTTATCAAAAGTAGCATCCAAAATTTTCCCAGTTTGTGCCACATCTTCCACAAAAATTTCCATTTGTGAAATGCCCTTTTGACCAAAGAGTTTTTGTGCTTCTTTTAATGGCAAAAAGACCATATTAGAATCATACTCACTCATCCCCGAATCAAAAGTGCCAAGCACTGTATAACTTTTCATTTTGGGCATTGAGCCAAAGGCAGTCAAGTTGGCCTTGGAGGAAATAAGTGTTAATTCATCGCCCACTTGAATACCCAATTTAGCCGCCAATCGCCATCCTAAAATAATGTTTGCCCCATCAAA
The DNA here is from genome assembly GCA_045617605.1 of Alphaproteobacteria bacterium. Lineage (GTDB taxonomy): Bacteria > Pseudomonadota > Alphaproteobacteria > CAAHEQ01 > UBA3637 > UBA3637. The sequence goes on from JAZLIX010000028.1 coordinate 15,038, forward strand.
ATCAACGATATTTTTTCCCTGATAGCCTTTATTGAGGAGAGCCACTTTATCAAAATCCGTTTGACGAATACCACGCACCATGATACCTGATTGATTATCTTGTGCAGTTATCATCGCTTGACCATCCAGAACAGGAACAACCGCTGATACCCCTTGTATTTCAGAGACATTTTTCGCCATTTCTTCATCCAATGGCATTGTTGCCCCATAGTTCGGATAAATCCCCAGTGCCCCATTAAATCCCAATATACGTGTCAAAAGTTCGGCTTTAAAACCATTCATGACACTGGTAACAATAATTAAAGTAGCCACCCCCAGCATAATTCCCAAAAAGGAAAAGCCTGCAATGACAGATACAAAGCCCGTTTTCTTACGTGAGCGCAAATATCTGAAAGCCAACAATCGTTCTGTCTTATTAAACATAATTTTATTTTAGCAAAGGCTTTAAAGAAATGCAAGCCCAGTTTGACTTTTGTTTAAAAAAAGCTATAATAAAAACCATGATTGATGTAGAAAAAAGACGTATTATTGAACATCAAAAAGCAATGTGTCGTTCAAAGATTGAATTTCACACTAAAAATGTAATTTTACAAAGTATGGTGTCTTTTTTGTGTGTAACTGGTGCCTTTTATGCTAGTCAAAAGCGGAACATTATTGTTCCTTTGGTATTGGCACCTTCTGCTGCATGTAGTATATCAAAAGGGGTAACCCATGAAACAAAACGTCGTTATTACAAAAAACGACTAAATTCTTTAGAAAGGTACTAAATGACAAACAAAAATTCACAAAAACTAGCAAATGCAGCTATTGCTTATTTTGCGACTTTAATTTTATTGTCAACAACAATTTCTGCCTGTTGTAAATATACAGATTCCAAAAAATCTTTATTACATGCAGGACTTGCCTTGACCAATACAGCTTTTTTAGGTGCTGTTGTTTGAAAAAAGGAAAAATCCAAGTAGATTAAATTTCAGTCAAAAAGCGGGCCAAAATTTTACGGATACCGCCCGTTTCAAAAGCCACTTCCAGTCTGTCCCCTTCCTCACGAATAACAACGCCTTTACCAAAAGTTTCATGAAAAACTTGGTGTCCTTTACGTGATCTTGGTTGGACTTTTTCAGTTGCCCAGGGCATACGGATATCTGCAAAAGTCGCCCCATACCCCATGCGCCGATTACCACGACGGTCAATATGATCTGAGGGGAGTTCTTCCACAAAGCGTGAGGGCAAAGCATTTTTCCATTGGCCATAGACACGACGATTACTGGCATACGAAATATGGACAGATTTTCGGGCACGCGTGATACCCACATAAGCCAGGCGCCGTTCTTCCTCTAGCCCTGCATCCCCCACTTCATCAATTGCGCGTTGGTGGGGAAAAATTTCTTCTTCCCAAGCGGGCAAAAAGACTTTATCGAATTCCAATCCCTTACTGGCGTGCAAAGTCATTACAACCAGTTGGTCACCCGTTGTTTGTTCATCATTTTCAGTTTGCAAACTGACTTCTTCAATAAAACTGTCCAAAGAGGCAAAATCTTCCAACTTATTCAAGAGTTCGTAGATGTTGTCAATGCGTTCGTCTGACTTGAGGGATTTTTCAGCCTGCCACATTGCAATATAACCAGACACCTGCATCAAATTTTTAGCAACCACAGAGGGCTTTAGTGTTTCTGTTTGTTTTTTAGCATCCAAAATCATTTCACGAAAAGCCTGTAAATTCTTAAGTGGAGCTGTTTTAATATCTGCATAATTGATGGCTTCAAAAAGACTGATATGACGGTCGCTGGCTGTTTGACGTAGAGCAGATTCAACCTTATCCCCAATACCACGACGGGGCTTGTTCACCACCCGCATAAATGCCAAGTCGTCATTTTGATTGACGATTAAGCGCAAATAGGCCACAACGTCCCGAATTTCTTCACGTTCATAAAACTTAAAGCCACCGATAATACGATAGGGCAAGTTGGCCTTTACCAGCGCATCTTCAAATTCACGCGTCAAAAAGCTGAGGCGTACCAAAACCGCCATTTTGGAAAGTGGCGTGCCAGCGCGATTTTCATCTTCAATTTTTTGGATAATCTCATTTGCTTCTTCCTGACCATTATAGTAACCCTGCACCGTCACTAAATCTCCGCCCATTTCTTCAGAATTTGCCACGTGCAGTGTTTTTCCCAAACGTCCGACATTATTGGAAATCAGGCTGGAGGCACTGGCCAAAATATGCTCAGTTGAACGGTAGTTGGTTTCCAAACGAATAATTTGCGCCCCAGGGAAAACCTTTTCAAAATTGAGCAAATTATCCACATTTGCACCACGCCACGAATAAATAGATTGGTCATCATCCCCGACACAACAGATATTATTAGAGCCCTTTGCCAACAGGCGCAACAACATATACTGAGCGATATTTGTATCCTGATATTCATCCACCAAGATATAATGAAAACGGTGTTGATATTCCGCCAAAACCTCTGGATGTGTTTGAAACAAAATCAAAGGCAACATCAATAAATCGCCAAAGTCCACCGCATTCATTTCATTCAAGCGTTTTTGATAGAGGCGATAAAAATCCAGCGAACGTCCGTCACAGAAAGGGCTTTTTTCAGCCTCGGTAATTTGGTCGGGCGACAGGCCTTTATCCTTCCAGTGTTGGATAGTATCCAATAATTCCGAAGGGGGATATTCCTTGATATCCACCAAGCAGTCTTTCAAAATATTTTTAAGCAAGCGTTCCTGGTCATCTGCATCCAAGACAATAAAGTTTTTATTTAAAGATACCAAATCACCGTATTTACGCAAAATGCGTAAACCAATTCGGTGAAAAGTCCCCAGCCAAACATCATTGGCAATCGCCCCAACCATGTGTGTCAGACGCTCCTGCATTTCTTTAGCCGCTTTATTGGTAAAAGTGACTGACAAAACTTCCCATGGGTGAGCCAAACCATTGGCCAAGATATAGGCAATACGAGTGGTCAGCACCCTGGTTTTTCCTGTACCAGCGCCAGACAGGACAAGTAATGGGCCCTCGGTTGTCGTGACGGCCTGATACTGTTCTGGGTTTAACGTTTCCAAATAATCTGTATTAAATTCCATAAAAAATACCCTACACTTTTTTGTTAAATTTTGCAAGAAAACTTTTCATTGAAAAAGGATAAAAAAAGAATTATAATACCCCTTATGAGTTATATTGATGCACATTGTCATTTATTAAAAGAAACCGAATTTCAAGACGCCCGATTGGTTGGCGTGGAGAAAATTTTAGTCAATACGACACGTCCTGAAGAATGGGAAAAAGTAGAGGCTTTAAGTGATGTCATTCCCAGTATTGGCGTTCATCCATGGTATATAAAAGAAGCTGTTGGTGATTGGGCCGAAAAAATGGAAAAGAAACTAGCCGAAAATCCCTTACTTCAAGTGGGGGAAATTGGGCTAGATAAATTAAAGTCCGATTTTAACAAGCAAAAGCAAATTTTTTTAACTCAATTAAAATTGGCGCAAAAATACAACAGAGTTGCCAGTATTCATTGTGTGAAGGCTTGGGGGGAGATGATGCCCCTACTCCGTCCCTTTAAAAAGGATACAAGGATGTTGTTCCATGGATTTACGGGTGATAAGATTGTAGTGGGATTTTTGGCTGATTCCGACAGTTATTTTTCCGTTCACAGCGATAAAAAAATCCCCCTGATTCCAACTGATAAGTTATTGATTGAATCTGATGCCCCTGACGGAATGAGCTCACCGGTCGCCCTGCCTTTTTTATATCAACAACTGGGCGTGAATCCAGAGCAAATAGCGCAAAATTTTGAAAGGCTGATGAATGGAAGATAGGTTGTCCCGTATGCGATTAATGGTGGGGGAAAAGGCTATAAAACGTCTAAAGGGTGCGCATATTTTAGTAGCCGGGTGTGGCGCTGTGGGG
>JAZLIX010000029.1:0-17803 GCA_045617605.1 Alphaproteobacteria bacterium
CTGATGGCTCTGATGTACATCGTATCAGCTTTGGAGAAGGGACTTATGCTACACCTGTTTGGTCGCCACGGGGGGATTATATTGCTTTCACAAAAATAAAGAATGGGCGTTTTTATATTGGTTTGATGCGGACAGATGGGACTGGTGAACGCTTGATTGCTGAAGGCTTTCTGGTGGAAGGACCAACTTGGGCGCCTAATGGACGAGTGCTTGCTTTTTTCCGTCAAGAAAAAATGGGTAAAACAGGTTGGTTTGAAAAGGGGGTTACTCTTCACAGCATTGATATTACCGGTCATAATGAACGGGAATTAAAGACGCCTGATGAGGCTTCTGATCCCACATGGTCATCGCTTTTACATTAAAAATTTTTTGACATTTGGTAAAAGAAATGAGAAAGTGTCAAAAAAAGGAGAAAAAATGTTAAAGTCAACACACACATTATCAGGAGCCCTTTTGGTAATCACCCTTATTTTATCCACAACGGTATTAGCGGGTGGTAGTATTTTTGGTGGACATAAAACCAGAACCTCTAATCCGAATGGTGTTACTTCCATTGGGGCCTATATCTGTAGTGATTTAGATTGTTCCCCAGTTCGTGTCATCAACGCCAAAAATATGGTAACTTGTTTAGATGTTATGTTGATGGTATTAATTGGTTAAGTGAAACTAATTCTCCTTACTGTGATGGGGATCATCTTAAATATGGGGCATGTAAAATAGGCCAAGACGGTGTTGAGTGTCGAAATGGAGATTTGTTTGAGTGTCGTTTTCCTCCTATGGCTTGGGTACTTGTAGGTTATAATTCAGAACATTGTTCTGGTGATAATTTAAAAGATTCTTGCAGTGAGAATTTAATAGAATGTAGAGATGGGAATTTGTATAACTGTACAACAGGACGCTTTTGGGAAATTTATTACGATAATGATTATTCCTGTGATGGAAACAACTTTAAGACTTGTAATGAAAGTGGTAAATATATTTGTGACAACGGCAGGGGATATATGTGTACAGGTGGTGTTTGGCGTCTTTGGGATAGTATATGTTGGGCTGGATATCGTTAGTTATACATCTTGCAAAAATCCCCCAAACAAACGGGGGATTTTTTTGTCATTCTGAAGGAGTGAAGAATCTAGATCCTTTGGTCGTATAAACTCCCTCAGGATGACGGTAATGGGCTAGATCTTGATGTTAAGAATTTTGTTTTATGCGAATAAGTTGTTCCACAAATAAACTTCACCATAGTTACGTATTCAAGGGGAAAAGTTTCATTTTTTTCTTGCAATTGGTTTAAAAATGTGTTATAATGCAACCACTTTTGGCAATGGTGCCAAAGGTATTACACATACGGGAAATGTCCGATTTGGTGTGTTGCTGAATTCAGGATTTCCAGTGTAAACAAAGACTTGTTTATGCTTCTTCCCGTAGAGGATTAACTGGAAAAAGAAAGGATTAAAAATGTCTCTTCCAACAATTTCTATGCGTCAGCTGATTGAAGCTGGTGTTCATTTTGGTCATAATGCGCGTCGGTGGAATCCGAAAATGGCCCCATTTATTTATGGAACACGCGACAATGTACATATTTTGGATTTAGGTCAAACTGTGCCTAATTTGTATCGTGCAATGGAAGCCGTACGTGATGTGGCTGCCAAGGGTGGTAAAATCTTGTTTGTGGCAACGAAACCTCAGGCTCAAGCCATTGTGGCAGAAGCTGCAACTCGTTGTGGTCAATACTTCGTTAACAAACGTTGGTTAGGTGGTATGATGACCAACTGGAAAACTATTTCTTCCAGCATCAAACGTTTAAATGATATTGATGCTCGTATGGAAAAAGATGGTTTTGCAGGGCTCACCAAGAAAGAAAAGCTGAACATTGAACGTGAACGTGAAAAATTAGAGGCTTCTTTGGGTGGTATTCGTAAGATGAATGGTCGTCCAGATGTCTTATTTGTGATTGATGTTTGTAAGGAAGAATTGGCAATTGCAGAAGCCAAAAAGTTGGGTATTCCTGTGATTGGTATTTGCGATTCTAATGCAGATCCAGAAGGTATTTCCTATGTGATTCCTGGCAATGATGATGCTACAAAAGCCATCAAATTGTACTGTGATTTCATCAGTAGTGCAGTGTTAGACGGTATCCAGGCTGAATTACAGGCTGCCGGTGTCGATGTTGGTGCTGCAGTAGAAGCTCCAGCGGAAGCAAAAGCTTAAAAAAATAACCACTCCAGATAATTCGTTTGGGGTGGATTTATTGTTTAATTAAAACTTTAATTAAGGAGACAAAATGGTTGAAATTAATGCAAAATTAGTCGGTGAATTACGTGAAAAAACCGGCGTTGGTATGATGGAATGCAAAAAGGCTTTGACTGCCTGTGAAGGTGATTTGGAAAAAGCTATTGATTTTTTGCGTAAAAAGGGTGTTGCTATGGCCGAAAAGAAGGCTGGTCGTGTGGCCAATCAAGGATTGGTTGCTGTGGCGGTCAATGGCAATACAGGGGCTGTTGTTGAATTAAACAGTGAAACAGACTTTGTGGCACAAAATGCTGACTTCCAAGCTTTTTTAAAGCAAGTTGTTGAATTGGCTTTAGCTCAAAAAATCACAGATATTGAAGTTTTGAAAAATGCTGATTTGAATGGTAAATCTGTCCAAAATACTTTGGTGGATTTGATTGCTAAAATCGGTGAAAATATGAGTTTGCGCCGTGTTGCGATTGTTAGTGGTGATACTGTTGTTCCTTATGTTCACTCTGCCATTGCTCCAGGATTAGGAAAAATTGGTGTGTTGGTGGCTTTGACTGGTGATAATGTTGCTGAACTTGGTAAGAAAGTGGCTATGCATGTGGCTGCTTCCAAACCAAAATTCTTGACAATTATTGATGTTGATAGCGCCACAGCTGACCATGAACGTGGTATTTATGCTGAACAAGCCAGAGCCAGCGGCAAGCCTGAGGCTATTATTGAAAAAATGGTGGAAGGACGTATGCGTAAGTTCTATGAAGAAGTTGTTTTACAAGAACAAGCTTTCATCATGGATCCTGATAAAAAAGTCAAAGATGTTTTGGCTGAAAACAAAGCCACTGTTTCTACCTTTGTTCGTTTTAACTTAGGTGAAGGTATTGAGAAGAAACAAGAAGATTTTGCTGCTGAAGTAGCAAAACAAATGGGCTAATTGAATTTATGGGGCTAGGGCAACCTAGTCCCTATCTTTATAAGGAGGAAAAATGGATTTTAATACAATTAAACAAGAAATGGAAATCAGTGTACAAAAGGCATCCGAGGCTTTACGTCATGACTTTTCTGGACTTCAAACTGGGCGTGCCACTACTGCTTTATTGGATGGTATTCGTGTAGAAGCCTATGGTTCAGTGGTTCCTTTGAATCAGGTGGGGGCTGTCAGTGTTCCAGATGCACGTACTTTATCTGTTACTGTATGGGATAAAAGTCAATTAAAAGCTGTTGAAAAGGCTATTGTAGAAGCTAATTTAGGCTTGAATCCAATGAATGATGGTCAAATGATTCGTATTTCTATTCCACCTTTGTCAGAAGAAAGAAGAAATGAAATCATTAAGATTGCAAATCGTTTTACCGAATCTGCACGTGTTTCTGTCAGAAATGCACGTCGTGATGCGATTAATGCTTTGCGGGCCGAAAAAGCCAGTATTCCTGAAGATGATATGAAACGTTATGAAAAGGAATTACAGGATTTAACGGATAAAGTGATTGCTTCTATGGATGCTAAATTGAAAGAAAAAGAAGCTGAATTGAAACAGGTATAAAATGACTAATACAGAAGAAAAAGACGATAAGATTCCAACACATATTGCCATTATTATGGATGGTAATGGTCGGTGGGCGACCGAAAAGGGTATGCCTAGAACGGCAGGGCATAAACAGGGGGCAGAAAATGTACGTCCTATTTTGGAACAAGCTAAAAAAAGAGGTGTAAAGTATGTAACTTTATTCGCTTTTTCTTCTGAAAATTGGAATCGTCCTAAAACAGAAGTTAAATTTTTAATTGATTTGTTTCGCAAATATTTGAATGAAGATATCAAAGACCTTCAAAAGGAAAAGATTAATATTTCTTTTGTGGGGTCTCGTGAAAAGTTTCCAGCCGATATTGTAGAACGGATGAATGATTTGGAACGTGAAACAGCTGCTTTTGATGATTTCCACGTTGTATTGGCCTTATCCTATGGTGCAAGAGAAGATATTATTGCTGCTATTAAACGGATTGCTTTGGATGTTCGGGAACAAAAATACCTGATTTCTTCAATTGATGAAAATGTAGTCAAAGAGGCTCTTTCAACACGTAAGATTCCGTCTCCTGATTTAGTTATTCGGACCAGTGGAGAACAAAGGATTAGTAATTTTTTGTTATGGGAAATTGCTTATGCTGAACTTTATTTCACACCAATTTATTGGCCTGATTTTAACGAACAGGATTTGGACATCGCCATTGAGGCCTATGGTCGTCGTGAACGTCGCTTTGGAAAAGTTTAGTTTTTTCTTGACTTTTATTCTATATTAAAATATGCTAGCCCCTGTTGATTTCAAGGAGTATGTTTGATGTTGGATTTATCTTTTGTTTTTCCTTGCCTAAATGAAGAAAAGACGATTTCTTTATCTATTCAAGAAATTTCTTCTGTTTTATCCTTAATGAAGCTAAAATATGAAATTATAGTTGTTGATAATGGAAGTATTGATACTTCTGCTAAAATAGCTGAAAAAATGGGGGCTAGGGTTGTTAAAGAAGAAAAAAAAGGTTATGGAGAAGCGTTAAAAAGGGGCTTTTGGGAAGCAAAGGGAAAATATATTGCCTTTGCAGATTGTGATGGATCATATCCATTGAATTTTCTTTCAGAAATGTATGATTTGGTACAAAAAAAAGAGGCCGATATGGTTATTGCCTCACGAATGAAAGGTAAAATTGAAAAAGGAGCAATGCCATTTTTACATCGGTATCTGGGGACTCCTATTTTGACAAAGATTATCAACTTGTTATTTAGTGGAAAATTATCGGATTGTAATTCGGGATTCCGGTTGATTAAAAAAGAGTCCTATTTAAAATGGAATTGTATTTCTTCTGGTATGGAGTTTGCCAGCGAATTATTGATTAAGGCATTAAAAAATAAAGCGAAAATAATTGAAGTTTCTGCTGGCCTTCGCTGTGATAAACGGGATGAAAAGCCTCATTTAAAGACTTGGCGAGATGGGATGCGTCATTTACTTTTCATTTTATCTGAAGCACCGAAATTTTTTGAATCTGTTGGGTTCATACTTTTTTTATTTTCTTTTCTAGGTGAACTTTTATCTATTATATTCGGACCTGTTCAAATAAATAGCGTTTCTTTTTTAGACTATCACTCAAAACTTATTTTTTTGATCATGATGATTTTAGGTGTTGAAAGTTGGACTTTTTCAGCTTCTTTGTATGTTTTAAAAACGAAAGAAAAACCGACAAAATGGACTCAAAAATTAATTAAATTGAAAGAAGAAAATTTATTCTTTTTTAGTGGGATGATTGCTTTAAGCATTTTATTGAGTTTGATTTGGTTCTTTTTGTACTGGAAAAAGGAAAATTTTCATGGGATTCATTTAATAAACCCAATGCTTGATTATTCATATTTTGTTATTTTTTCATTTTTATTTTGTATTGGGTTACTTCAGATACACATCTTAAAAAGAGTATTAGAAAGGAAATAAATGTTCTTTACCTATAGACGTGTTTTTTGGTTGTCGGCAGTTATGGCATTATTTGTTTTCATGCCTTTTCATATCAATGGTTTTTCAACCGATGTTTGGATGCGTTTTGTTCGTATTCAAGAATGGATGAATGCGGGTTTCCCTATGCATGAAACCTTAATGCAGGGACAAAATTATCCTTATGGGGTACAAATGCATTGGACGCGATTTATGGATATCATCGGCTATGCGTGTGCCTGGCCATTTATGTCGTGGTTGGGCTTTAAAAAGGCGATGGAGGTTATGGCTTGGTTTGTTCCTGCCTTAACTTTATTGATTGGAGTGCGTGGCTATTTTTATGGACTAAGGGGGTATTTTTCTCCAAAATCTGCTTTTTTAAGCTTTTGGTTGTTCTTTTACGGTGTTGGGTATATTTGGGGACAATCAAATGTGGGGTATTTTGATCACCACGTTTTTCACTTTACTTTATTGGTTTGGGTCATTGCTCTTATTTTACGTGGAATGCGGTTTCATAAAATGGGACATTATGTCGGGGCAGGGATATTGGCTGCATTAGGAACATGGATGACTGTGGAATTTGCTGTAATTCCCTATTTTATGGTTTTACCTGGGCTTTTGTATTGGTTGGTGAAGGGGCGTTCCTTACGTGCAGAGATTGCTTTTTTAAACTCTTATACACTCATTTTGTTAGCTTGTTTACTTATCAATCCGCCAATCGGGGGTATCCTTCATATTGATTTATGTAATTTTTCATTTTTCTATGTATTACTGGGGTTATTTGCTTTAGTTCTTTTGTTGGGATTAGAAATTATTCCTGTGAAATGGAAATCACACTGGCGTTATCGTCTTGAATGGGGGATGTTGTTGGGGGGAATTACTGGGGTGATTTTCCTGTGGTTTATTCATCCATTTTTGGGGCAAGCCTTTTTTGACGCATATCAATATCGTATTTGGATTAGTAAAGTTGGAGAGATGCAACCATTACCTATTTATTTATTATATTCTTATGGGGCTTATCCTATTTATTTGGCGATTATTATGTTATCTTGGGTGTTTTATAAGAATTTAAATAATCGTTATGCACCGCTTGTTTTATTAACCGCTCCTGCATTGTCTATTTACGGCTTTATTTTTATTTTGTACATTCGGACAGGAATTACAGTGGGAGCCTTTTTTGTGTTCTTAGTGTCTTTATACGTTAATATGACCTTTTTTCCACGGGAAAAATCATGGAAAGATACTTTCTTATTTATACTATCTTATTTAGTATTTATTGCTTGTATATTAAAGGGTGGGGATCTTACAAAACGTGTAGAAGAAGTAGCACTCAAATACTACTATAATCAATATAAAGAGGATCAGACGGTAGAAGTGCCAGAAATTTTTAAAGAGGCTTTTGCTACACGTTTAAAACAAGAAACAGAGAAGAAAAAGCCTGCAAAAGAGAAAAAGCCTTATTCTTGTAGTCCAAATGAGGAGATTTTTAAGAAATTATCTGAATTAAAGAATGCAACGGCTATGTGGACGGATATTTTTTCAGCGCCTCAATTGTTATGGGAAACGGGTATTCCTGTTTTCGGGGGACCTTATCATACAAATATAGCGGGATTGGATGATTTATTTGCTGTTCAAATGGATAAGTCGCCCTTTAATCGGGCTAAAGAGATTATCTTTAGACGGGGGGTGTCGCATCTGTATGTACGAAATCCTGTGTGTGAAAGACATTTGTTTTATAAAAAGGGAAAAGAGGTAGCTCTTTTTAAAGAAAGTTTTCAATATCATTTGTTTTATAAAACAAAAAAACTTCCCAAATGGGTAAAATTAGTGTATGAAAATGAAGATACAGGGATTAAAATTTATGAAATTCAGTTTAAAGGAGGTAAAAAATGAGTTTAAATCAATCAGGAAAAACATTACTGGAAACTTTGGCTATAATAGGTATCATCGGTATTTTAACTGTATCTGGTTTGCAATTATATGCAAAAGCAATGAATACCATTAAAGTCAATCATTTGATGGAAAAAGTGTATCTTTTTGCTAATCAAATCAGAAATAAAGAAATTGAAAATAGAAGTCAAAGAAAAGCTTATGATTTACCCAAAGTGGATGAAACACTTTCTTATGGTTTTTCTTTTGATACAGAATCTTCGACTGTTCGTAATGGACAAATTAAAGTCGTTGTTAAGGGGAGTTTTTCTACTAAGTTTTGTAAAATGTTGAATAAAAAATTGAACGATGAAAGTAATGGGAAAGGGTTGAAGTCAATTGAGGGATGCGAGTCTAACTCTCCTGAAGCTTCTATTACTTTTTCTTTTGATTCAAGTTTTAGACCTAAAAAATCAGCTAAGAAATATTCAACAGAAGACTATTCAAAAGCTCAAAACGAGTATTCAAAAAATGTGAATGCAGGGGAAAATTGTGCGATGGAAGGGGCTCTTACTTGTCGTCCATTGGTATGTGATGTTCAAAATGGTTGGTTTGAATTCGATGATGCACCTGGACATTGTGAAAAGTGTCCAGCTGGGTATTATTGTGAGTAAAATATATTTTTTTAAAAAAACACTTGACCTTACAAAAATAATATGGCAAATATAGGAATGCAACGTATATTGTTGTTTTAAATAAGAAAGGAAAATAAAAAATGAAAAAATTATTTATTGCTTTAATGTTGGCCGGTGTTTTGGTATCAGTGGATGCTTCTGCAAGAGTTAAAAAAGCGTGTCCTGCGGGGACCTATTCAAAAACAGGTTCAACCAGTGTTGCAGATTGTATTAAATGTTCTACTTTAGGTGAGAAAAGATATAATGACCAAACAGGTCAATCTACTTGTAAGACCTGCAGTGGAAATCAAATTGCAAACGCAGAGGGAACGGGATGTGTAGCAGGATGTAAAGATAATCAATTACGGGGTGTAGGAACAAATGGTAAAATAACTTGTTCTACGTGTCCTGCAAATGCTACATGCGATGGAAGTGAAAACTTTACATGTAAAACGGGACATTATAAATCAGGCAAAACTTGTAAAAAATGTCCGGCAAATGCCACTTGTACCGAGACAGAATTTACTTGTAATGCAGGTTATGAACCTAATGGTACCACAGGATGTAAAACTTGTGAAGCTGGGTATTATTGTGAATAATTTTGCTTATTGTGTAAAATCAGAGTCGGTATTTGATATCGACTCTTTTTTTTATGAAAAATCTTATAAAAAGTGCTTGACATCAAGGGAAAAGTAGGGTATAATAATTCCACTTGTTTGATACTTTCGGAGGGTTTTTGGAAAAATCCTGTCAGAAAAATCAGGAAGTTATATTTAATAAAATCAAATGCTTATGTTGGTTTTGTTGAATGAAATTGGTTCTTTCATCTGCCTGAAATAGGTCGATGAAAGGTTTTGTATGAATAGGTAGAAAAAGGAAAAGAAAAAGATGCCTACAATTAACCAGCTGACCCGTAAATCACGGAAAGCAGTCAAAAAGCGGAATAAAGTTCCTGCATTAAAAGCATGCCCGCAAAAGCGTGGCGTTTGTACACGTGTTTATACGACAACTCCTAAAAAGCCAAACTCAGCTTTACGTAAAGTTGCTCGTGTGCGTTTGTCTAATGGATTTGAAGTGACTTCCTACATTCCAGGTGAAGGTCATAACTTACAAGAACACTCAGTCGTGATGATTCGTGGTGGTCGTGTGAAGGACTTACCTGGTGTGCGTTATCACATTATTCGTGGTACCCTTGATACTCAAGGTGTTGCTAATCGTAAACAAGCCCGTTCTTTGTACGGTGCTAAACGGCCTAAATAAGGAGAATTTACTATGTCACGTAGACATGCTGCAGAAAGACGCGAAGTGGTGGCCGATGCCAAATATAACGACATCGTTGTTGCCAAATTTATGAACAGTTTAATGTTGGCCGGTAAAAAATCGGTGGCAGAAGCTATTTTATATGGGGCTATGGCTGAATTAGAAGCAAAGATCAAAAAGCCAGCCCTGGAAATTTTTAAAGAGGCTTTGAATAATGTAAAACCTCAAATCGAAGTACGTTCACGCCGTGTTGGTGGTGCGACTTATCAGGTGCCGACAGAAGTTCGTGCTGATCGTCAACAAGCTTTGGCAATCCGTTGGATTATTGGTGCGGCTCGTGGTCGTTCTGAAAAAACTATGGAAGAACGTTTGTTTAACGAATTACAAGATGCTTATAATAATCGTGGAACCGCTATTCGTAAACGTGAAGATACGCATCGTATGGCCGAAGCCAATAAGGCTTTTGCACACTTTAAGTGGTAAGGGGGAAAAATGGCCAGAACAACTCCGATTGAAAAATATCGTAATATTGGGATTATGGCGCACATTGACGCTGGTAAGACCACAACAACAGAACGTATTTTGTACTATACAGGTAAAACTCATAAGATTGGCGAAGTGCATGATGGCGGAGCTACTATGGACTGGATGGAACAAGAACAAGAACGTGGTATTACAATTACCTCAGCCGCTACAACAGCTTTCTGGAAAGACCATCGTGTAAACGTTATTGATACGCCGGGACACGTGGACTTTACTGTTGAAGTGGAACGTTGTTTGCGTGTTTTGGATGGTGCTATTGCTGTTTTTGACGGTGTGGCTGGGGTTGAACCTCAATCTGAAACAGTGTGGCGTCAAGCTGATAAGTATGGTGTTCCTCGTATTTGTTTCGCAAATAAGATGGACCGTATTGGTGCTAACTTCCCACGTTGTGTGGATATGATTAAGAACCGTTTGGGCGCTCGTCCAATGGTCATGACTTTGCCAATTGGTATTGAAGCTGACTTTAAGGGTGTAGTAGACATTTTGAATAAACGGGCAATTATCTGGCATTCTGAGGACTTAGGTGCCAGTTTTGAATATCAAGACATTCCTGCTGAATTCAAAGAAAAAGCTGATCAATATTATCACGAAGCCATTGAAATGGCTGTGGAAATGGATGATGCCGCTATGGAAGCCTATTTAGAAGGAAAAGAACCTGATTTGGAAACATTGAAAAAATGTATCCGTAAAGGAACAATCGCTCAAAAATTTGTGCCAGTGTTCTGCGGTTCTGCCTTTAAGAATAAGGGAATTCAACCTTTGTTAGATGCTGTGGTTGATTTCTTACCTTCTCCAATTGATATTCCTCAAGCAAAGGGTGTTGTTGAAGGAACTGAAACTCCTTATCAATGTGCCTCTGATGACTCTAAGCCATTAGTTGCTTTGGCATTTAAGATTATGAATGACCCATTTGTGGGTTCACTCACTTTTGCTCGTGTCTATCAAGGAACTTTACAAACAGGTTCTTACTTGACAAACACAGTTAAGGATGAAAAAGAACGTATTGGTCGTATGTTGTTGATGCATGCTAACCACCGTGAAGATATCAAGGAAGCTCATGCGGGTGATATCGTTGCTTTGGTTGGTTTGAAAGATACAACAACTGGGGATACTTTGTGTGGTGATGGGGCTAAGGCTGTTTTGGAAAAGATGGACTTCCCTGATCCAGTTATTTCTATTGCTGTTGAACCAAAAACAAAAGCTGATATTGAAAAAATGGGCTTGGCTTTGAATCGTTTGGCAATGGAAGATCCTTCTTTCCGTGTGGCTTCTAACACAGAAACAGGTCAAACAATCATCAGTGGTATGGGTGAATTGCACCTAGACATCATTGTGGATCGTATGAAACGTGAATTCAAAGTGGAAGCTAACGTTGGTGCTCCTCAAGTGGCCTATCGTGAAACCATTTCTAAATTGTATGATGAAGACTATACTCATAAGAAACAATCTGGTGGTGCAGGGCAGTTTGCTCGGGTCAAAATCAAATTTGAACCATTGCCTCCAGGTTCTGGATTTCAGTTTGCTAATGAAGTGGTGGGAGGATCTGTTCCAAAAGAATATATCCCTGGTGTTGAAAAAGGTTTGCGTCAAGCGATGGAAACAGGTGTTTTGGCTGGCTTCCCTTGCACAGACTTTAAGGCTACTTTGTATGATGGTGCCTATCACGAAGTTGACTCTAACGTGATGTGCTTTGAAATTGCTGCTCGTGCTGCCTTCCGTGAAGGTATGGCTAAAGCAGGTCCAAAGTTGTTGGAACCAATCATGAAAGTGGAAATTGTGACACCTGAAGATTACATGGGTGATATTATTGGTGACTTGAACTCACGTCGTGGTCAAGTGGGTGGTATGGATTCTCGTGCTAATGCACGTGTGATTGATGCCATGGTACCATTGGCCAACATGTTCGGTTACGTTGGAACTTTGCGTTCTATGAGTCAAGGGCGTGCCCAATACACAATGCAGTTCGATCATTATGCGGATGTTCCACAAATGATTGCAGATGAAATTAAAGCAAAAATGGCTGGTTAAGAAAGGTAGTATAAAATGGAAAAAATCAGAATTCGTTTAAGAGCTTTTGATCATGGGTTGTTGGATCAATCAACTCGTGAGATTGTCAGTACAGCGAAACGTACAGGGGCTGAAGTCATTGGACCAATTCCCTTGCCAACGCGTATTGAAAAATTTACCGTGAATCGTGGTGTCAATATTGACAAGAAGTCACGGGAACAGTTTGAAATCAGAACCCACAAGCGGGTGCTCGACATTATTGATCCAACACCGCAAACGGTTGATGCCCTGATGAAATTGGACCTCGCCGCCGGTGTAGATGTTGAGATTAAAGTGTAAAGGAAAAAGATAATGCGTACAGGTGTAATCGCAGAAAAAGTCGGTATGATGGGTCTTTTCCAAGAAAACGGGGACCAATTACCTGTCACTGTCTTAAGAATTGACAGTACAGTAGTTGATACACGTACCAAGGAAAAAGATGGCTATACCGCTGTCCAAATGGGCTTTAAAGCTGCCAAAGATAAACATTTGGCTAAGCCTCAAAAAGGACATTTTGCAAAATTAAAGCAAGATCCCAAGCGTGTTTTAAAGGAATTCAGAGTTTCTGAAGACTGTTTGGTTCCAGCTGGTTCTGTTATTTCAGCTAACCACTTTGTCGTTGGACAATTAGTTGATGTGACTGGAACTTCTCTGGGTAAAGGATATGCCGGTGTGATGAAAAAGTATGGATTCGGCGGGGATAATGCAACCCACGGTGCTTCCCGTACTCACCGTTCAGGTGGTTCAACCGGTAACCGTGAATGGCCAGGTCGTGTGGTGAAAAACCGCAAAATGCCTGGGCAAATGGGAAATTATCAGACAACAGTTCAAAACTTGAAAGTTGTGGCTTTGGATGAAGCTCGCAACTTGGTGATGGTTGAAGGGGCTGTTCCTGGTTTTGATGAAGGTATTGTTTTTGTTCAAGACGCTAAAAAGCGTTCAGCTCAAAAAGTGGGACCTGTTCCTGCTGGTTTAAAGGCTGTTGAAGCCAAAGAAGAACCAAAGGCTGTTGAAACAAAAACAGAAGAACCAACAGTAAAGGAATAAGACAATGAAATACGATGTCATTGATTTAAATAAAAAAGCTGTTGACAGCATTGATTTAAACAAAGATGTCTTTGGCGTTGAAGTTGATTCTGCTATTTTAGCAAAAACAATTCAATGGCAATTAGATTGCCGTCGTCAAGGGACTCACGCTGTCAAAGATGTTGGGGATGTGCATGGCTCAGGTAAAAAGCCTTTTAAACAAAAAGGTTCTGGGAATGCTCGTCAAGGTTTGAAACGTGCTCCTGGTAAATATCATGGGGGTATTTCTTTCGGACCTGTGGTACGTTCTCACGCTTATGGGTTGACAAAAAAAGTACGTGCTTTAGCTATGCGTATGGCTTTGTCTGAAAAAGTAAAAGAAAAGAAATTGTTCATCTTGGATGAAATGGCAGTTAAAAAGCCCAGTACAAAGACTTTCCAAAAAGCTTTTGAAGCTAACAAATGGGATTCAATCTTGTTTGTGGGTGGTGAAACTTTGGATGAAAATTTTGCTTTGTCAGCAAGAAACATTACTGATGTGGATGTTTTGCCCGTTCAAGGTGCCAATGTGTATGATATTATGCGTCGGGATATCTTGGTTTTGTCCAAGGATGCCGTTGCTAAATTGGAAGGACGGTTAGCCTAATGGTTAAAAAATCCGAACAAAAACAAGTGAACGCTGAATTGTGCGACATTATCGTGCGTCCTGTTATTACGGAAAAAGCGATGAAAGTTGCAGAAAACAATCAAGTCACTTTTATGGTGTCTTTGGATGCCACAAAGCCTCAAATTAAAAAGGCTGTTGAAAGTGTCTTCGGCGTTGAAGTGAAATCTGTGAATACTTTATGTCAAGCCGGTAAAGTCAAATCTTTCCGTGGCAAGATGGGTGTTCGCTCTGATGTAAAGAAAGCCATCATTACTTTGGCCAAAGGTCAAACGATTGATGTGACAGCGGGGGTGTAATATGGCATTAAAAACATATAAACCAACAACAAGTTCTATGAGACATACTATCGGTGTGGATCGCACTGAACTTTATAAAGGTTCTCCAGTTAAGACATTGGTTGAAGGAAAAAATTCAACAGGTGGTCGTAACAGCCATGGACATATGACTTCTCGTCGTCGTGGTAATGGAGTAAAAAAAGCTTATCGTTTGATTGACTTTAAGCGTCAAAAATTTGATATGGTAGCAACTGTTGAACGTTTGGAATATGATCCAAATCGTACAGCTTTCATTGCTTTAATCAAATATGAAGATGGCACTCTTGCATATATCTTGGCTCCACAACGTTTGAGCGTTGGGGATAAAGTTGTGTCAGCTGAAACTGCTGATATTAAGCCTGGTAATGCCATGCCACTCAAAAATATGCCAGTTGGTACGATTGTGCATAATATTGAAATGCAACCTAAAAAGGGCGGTCAATTGGCTCGTTCTGCGGGGTGCTATGCACAACTGATTGGTAAAGATGCTGGTTATGCTCAAATCCGTTTAAGCTCTGGCGAACTCCGTTTAGTTCCTGCAGATTGTTTGGCAACTGTCGGAGCGGTTTCCAATGCTGATCATCAAAATGAAGCTATTGGTAAAGCCGGTCGTGCTCGTTGGATGGGAATCCGTCCATCTGTACGCGGTATCGCAATGAACCCAGTGGATCACCCGCATGGTGGTCGTACAAATGGTGGACGCAACCCTGTGTCTCCATGGGGTTGGAAGACCAAGGGTCTTAAGACTCGTAACAACAAGCGGACGAACCACTTGATTGTGCGTTCTCGTCATGCGGTCAAAAAGTCAGCTTAAAGGAGGCTAGATAATGACAAGATCAATTTGGAAAGGACCGTTTGTTGATGGTGATTTGCTGAAAAAAGCCGAAAAGGTTAAAGCATCAGGCCGTCATGAACAAATTAAGACATGGTCCAGACGTTCAACAATTTTACCTGATTTCGTGGGATTGACTTTTGCTGTGTACAATGGTCATAAGTTTATTCCTGTGTCAGTAACAGAAAATATGATTGGGCATAAGTTTGGTGAATTCGCACCGACACGTACATTCGTTGCACATACCGCTGCTGATGCCAAAGTGACCCAAGGAGCATAAGATGGTAAAAGAACAAGTAAAACAAGTAAAAGCGGTCGCTCGGACAATCCGAATTTCACCGCAAAAATTGAACTTAGTGGCTGAAACCATTCGTGGATTGAAAGTAAATAAAGCTTTGGATCAATTGACCTTTTCACGTAAGCGCGTGGCAGGGGATGTGAAAAAGCTTTTGACAAGCGCAATTGCGAATGCAGAACACAATTTTGGTATGGATATTGATACTTTAGTTGTGTTGGAAGCTTATGTTGGAAAAGCAATGGTGATGAAACGTTGGCATGCAGCTGCAAAAGGTTCAGGTCATCGTATCATGAAACCATTTTCTAACTTGACAATTGTTGTGGGTGAGGCTAAAATAGAAAAAGCGACTAAAAAAGCCCCAGCAAAAAAAGCTGCTGCTAAAAAAGAAAAAACAAAGAAGGAGGCTGCCTAATGGGACAAAAAGTAAATCCGATTAGCCTGCGTTTAGGGATTAACCGTACTTGGGATTCCCGTTGGTTTGCAGAAGATGATTATGCTGATTTATTATTGGCTGACATCGAAATGCGTAAATATTTGGAAAAGAAACTAGCCGGTGCTGGTATCAGTCATATTGTGATTGAACGTCCTGCCAAAAAGGCTCGTGTTACCATTTATTGTGCTCGTCCAGGTGTTGTGATTGGTAAAAAAGGTCAAGATATTGAAACATTAAAGAAAGATTTAACAAAAATGGCTGGTGGTAATGAAGTCAGCGTAAATATCGTTGAAGTTCGTAAACCAGAAATTGATGCTAAATTAGTGGCCGAAAACGTAGCTCAACAATTGGAAAAGCGTATTTCTTTCCGTCGTGCGATGAAACGTGCTGTTCAATCCGCTTTACGTCAGGGCGCAGAAGGCATTAAGATCAGCTGTGGTGGTCGTTTGGGTGGGGCAGAAATTGCTCGTACTGAATGGTATCATGAAGGTCGTGTGCCTTTGCACACATTACGTGCTGATATCAGCTATGGTTCAGCAACAGCCTTCACAACCTACGGAACATGTGGTGTCAAAGTGTGGATCTATCGTGGTGAGATTTTGGCCAAAGATCCAATGGCTCAAGACAAACGTGCCAATGAAAAATAAGGAGAAGGAAGAAAATGTTACAACCTAAAAGAACAAAGTTTTATAAAGCATTTAAAGGCCGTATTCATGGTAAAGCCAAGAGCGCTACTTCTCTGGATAAGGGGACTTTCGGATTAAAGGCTGAAGAACCCTGTCGTATGACCGCACGTCAAATTGAAGCTGCACGTCGTGCTATTGCACACGCAATGAAACGTCAAGGACGTATGTGGATTCGGGTTTTCCCAGATGTCCCAGTGTCCAAAAAGCCACCTGAAGTCCGTCAAGGTAAAGGGAAGGGTGCCGTTGAATTTTGGGTCTGTCGTGTAAAGCCAGGTCGCATCTTGTTTGAATGTGAAGGTGTGAGCGAAGCTGTGGCACGTGAGGCAATGACTTTAGCCAGTGCTAAGTTGCCAATTAAGACCAAATTTGTAGCAAGAACAGCTGATGAAGAGGTGTAAAATGGAAAAATTTAAGACAATTAATGAAAAGTCTGTTGAAGATTTGAAGAAAATGGAAAATGATTTGCATAAAGAAGCAATGAATCTTCGTTTCCAACAAGCTCAAGGGGCTTTAAAGAATACGGCTCGTCGTGGCCAAATTCGTAAAGAAATTGCTCGTATTAAAACAGCTGTTTCACAAAAAACAGCCCAAAAAAAGGAGAGTAAATAATGCCTAAACGTATTTTACAAGGGGTCGTCGTCAGCGACAAGATGGATAAATCTGTGGTTGTCCGTGTGGAACGCCGGGTGATGCATCCTGTGTATAAGAAATACATCAAGCGCTCAAAGAACTATACAGCGCATGATGAAAAGAATCTGTGCAAAGTCGGTGACAATGTTCAGATTATAGAAAGTCGGCCACTATCCAAGACAAAATCTTGGGTGGTCGTTTCAGAATAACTTGAAAGGAAAGGAAGACTATGATTCAAGTTGGAACAAATCTTGATGTAGCTGATAACTCCGGAGCTCGGAAAGTTCAGTGTATCAAGGTGCTTGGCAGTGCTGCTAAACGCTATGCTCGTGTTGGTGAAGTTATTATCGTCGCCGTCAAAGAAGCATTGCCGACAGGTAAGGTCAAGCAAGGGGAAGTACAACATGCTTTGATTGTCAGAACGAAAAAAGAAATCAAACGTAAAGATGGTTCTAGTATTCGTTTTGATTCCAATGCTGCTGTGCTGGTTGATGGACAAAATGAGCCAATTGGGACACGTATCTTTGGCCCAGTGACACGTGAATTACGTGCTGCTGGATTCGTGAAGGTTATGTCTTTGGCTCCGGAGGTTTTATAATGAAACTTAAAATCAAAAAGGGCGATAAAGTCATTGTGATTACTGGCAAAGACAAAGGTAAGACTGGTGAAGTTACCAAAGTTTTAGTTCAGGAAAACAAGGTTATCGTATCAGGGGTAAATGTGGCAAAACGTCATACAAAGCCCTCACAAGAATCTGCTGGTGGGATTGTCTCTAAAGAAATGCCTATCCAGATTTCTAATGTAGCTTATGTAGATCCAAAAACAAAC
>JAZLIX010000030.1:0-8144 GCA_045617605.1 Alphaproteobacteria bacterium
TATCAGGTGTTGAAAAAACAACACTCACTTTGGGGTGCTTGGCTCGGACCGCCTGGGCAACAGTGCGATAAAGTGGAACACCGTTCAATTTCCCTGAAAGGCTACTCCCCGTTCCTGCCACCACATTGGTACCATAGGCAAGGGCTTTTTCAGTTTGGTAACGTCCCATCGCTGAAGTAATCCCTTGGAAAAGGACTGGTGTTTTATTATCCGGAAAGAAAAACATCAGTTGCCCCCTTTCACTTGCTTCACAATTTCTGAAACAGCATCTGTCATTTGATTCATAATCAAAAAAGGTGAAAGTGAGTGATTTAAAAGAAGTGAACCTTCTTGTGAATCCATACCCGCCATACGCACCACGACAGGAATCCCTGTGGCAATTTCCGGTGAAGCAGCCAATAAGCCTTCTGCAATCGTTTTACAACTGGTAAGTCCACCGAAGATATTAACCAAAATTCCATCCACCCCTGGTTCCGCCAATGCCAGTTTCATAGCCTTGGTAATAGCATTAGCGGTTGGTTCTGTCCCAGCATCCAGCAAACAAGCAACACTCCCTTTTTTTTGATGAATTAAATCTATTGTTGCCCAACCCAAACCTATACCATTCACCAAACAAGCAATATTGCCCCCCATTTTCATGTAACGAAAAGAATTCTTTTTGGCCAAATCTTCCCGTTCATGACCAAGTTTTGTTTCCTGACATTTCACTATTTCCGGAAAACGAAAGAGTGAATCCGGATCAAAAACCAAACGGCCATCCACGACAACCAACGTTTTATCATTTTGAACAATAGGATTCAATTCAACCGCCATCGCACCATAATCCGTAAATAATTGATAGGCTTTTTTTAAAACATCCCACAACATTTTAGCAACCCCAACATTATGAATTTTCATCAAAGTTAAAATTTCTTTTTTATGTTTGGGAACTAAATTCAAATCCTTTAAATAAAAAGTCTTTTCTGCTTTTTCAGAAACAAGTGTTAAAGTGTAAGTCTGTTGATTAAAATCTACTCTGAATACAAAGCGACATAAAGATTTTTTTTGAAGAGCCTGTTCTACATAAACTCGTGTAATAGTGGCTGGTACAGTAGGTTCAAAGCCATTTAAAGTACTCCCCAAAATCTTATCAGAAGCCTCAAAAACCTCTTGTGGCGTTTCTGCTAATTTTTTAACCAATAATGGATTTTCTTTGGCATCAGGCGAATAGCCCAATAAAACTTGTGGCTTTACCCAAAAAGGTCCTGTCCCAATTTTCAAAGCCACTTTTCTGGCCTCATCTGGTGTATAAGCAACCTGCCCTGCCAATACTGGCAAACCAGCCTGTTTAAAAATCGCTTTGACATAGTATTCGTGAAGTTCCATTAGCGCCCTCTTTTATTAAAGTTTAACGGGATTTTTTCAAGTTGTCAACCTCTTTTTCAAATCCTGTAATTTTTCACGCAAGGTTTTAGGATGCTCTTGAAGAATCAATGGCATTAAAAAGGTATTCAACTTTTTATCCAACTCTTCCATATCAGAAAAAGTGATAACCGTTCCATTTTTAACCAAAGAAACATCCCCTGTTTCTTCCGATACAACCAAGCACAAAGCATCCGTATTTTCGCTGAGTCCAATGGCGGCCCGATGACGAGTCCCATAGCGCCAACTAAGATCCGGCGTGGTGGACAGAGGTAAAATAGCCCCCGCTGAAACAACCCGTTTACCACGAATCAAAACTGCCCCATCATGTAAAGGTGTATTAACAAAAAAGATATTAATCAATAACTCTGGCGATAAAACAGCATCCAAAGGAACTCCACCTGTTAAAACAACATCCAAAGGTTCTTGATTTTCAAAAACAATCAAAGCACCTGTTTTATGAGCACGCCAATAGGAAATCGTTTGCATTAACAAGTTGACTAAATTTTTTCCTTCCAATTTACGTTTTTTACGTGACCACGTATTCCACGAAAGATTATTACCAAAACGAGCCATAAGACGACGAAGCTCAGGTTGAAAAATAACCACAAAAGACAACAAAAATAAAATAATCAGATTTTTCAAAAGCCCACTTAAAATACGCAAATGGAACAAAGAGAAGAGTTCGCTGACAAGCCATATGATAATCAGAAAAAATAAAATTCCTTTAACTGTTTTTTCGGCTGGCGAATTTTGAATCAGTTTTTTATATCCATACCATAAAAAGAAACCGATAATCAAAACTTGTATCAAAAAACTGGCCCATGAGAGACCCGAAGTTCCCAACAATGCCTGTAACTGTTCACGTAACGAATAAACCATCACTGCCCCCTCTATTTTTCAGTCTAGAAAAAAGAGGGAGTATTGTCAAGTAATTTTTAACGATTTCAAGCAGCGCGCCCCATTTTTCTTTGGCGCATCAAATCCATCATTTTTTGTTTAGCCTGTTTGGCTTTTTCTTGAGCCTCTTTAGCACGACGTTGCTCTTCCTCTAATTTCCGGGCACGTTCTTCAAAATAGGCTGCCCGACGTTCCTCTAATTGACGACGTTTAGTCGCTTTATCCAGCGCTTCTTTTGATTGATCAGGTTCGAGATTTTTATTTTCTTCCATTTGGAACTCCTTTCACCTTACTCTTTAATTATACCACAGTTTTTTAATCTGTCAAAAAAAACTTGCATTTTGGGATAAAATGTGCTTATATTTTATTCATCAAATAAAATGTCAACAATCAAAAGAAAGGAAAAAAAATGACATTAAAAGTAGCCATCAATGGCTTTGGCCGTATCGGTCGTTTAGTATATCGTGCTTGGTTAGAATCCGGTCGTACAGACTTGGATATTGTTGCTATCAACGATTTAGGAGATGCCGCAGCCAATGCTTATTTGTTAAAATATGACTCTGTTCACAGAATGTTAAATATGGACATTCGTTCAGAAGGTGAATACTTGATTGCCGGCGATAAGAAAACTAAGGTCATTGCTCAACGTGATCCTACTCAACTACCTTGGAAAGAAATGGACATTGATATCGTGTTTGAATGTACAGGTATCTTTACTTCCAAAGAAAAAGCTAAAGTTCATTTGGACGCTGGCGCAAAGCGTGTGTTAGTCTCTGCCCCATCAGAAGGTGCCGATAAAACAATCGTTTATGGTGTAAACCAAAACACTTTAACAAAAGAAGACTTAGTGGTTTCCAATGCTTCTTGCACAACAAACTGCTTGGCCCCTGTGGTTTATGTTTTACAAAAAGCTTTTGGTATTAAACAAGGCTTTATGACAACCATTCACAGCTACACAAACGACCAAAAGATTTTGGATCAATTACACAAGGATTTATATCGTGCCCGCGCTGCCGCTATGAGCATGATTCCGACAAAAACTGGTGCTGCAAAAGCTATCGGGTTGGTGATTCCTGAATTAGCTGGTAAATTGGACGGTGTTTCAATTCGTGTTCCGACACCTGATGTTTCTTTGGTAGATGCCAACTTCATTATGGAAAAAGAAGTCACTGTGGATGAAGTGAATGCCGCTTTGAAAGCTGCTGCTGAAGGTGAATTAAAAGGTGTGTTAGGCTACAACACAGAAAAGTTGGTCAGTATTGACTTTACACACAACCCACATTCTTCTACTTTTGATGCCAATGGTACAAAAGTTATGGGTGGCACTCAATTGCGCATTATGAGCTGGTATGACAACGAATGGGGATTCTCCAATCGTATGTTGGATACAGCTGTTGCAATGGGCAAATTGTTGTAATCTGATAAAAATTAAATACCCTCAGACAACTGAGGGTATTTTTTTATACTTCAAATTCACATTTATCAGGAAATCTTTTTTCTAAAAAGGCCTTGGCTTTTTCTCTATTTTTTTGTACTGAAAATTCCGTATCATTTATACAAAACAAAACAGGATTGGCCTGTATAATTTGTTCTAAATTATCCGAATTGGAAATTATCAAAGAATCATTAGATAATTCAGAATTTTCACAACTATAATATTTATTATTCACCAACTTTAAATAGGCATGATTTTTTAAAACAGAGTATAAACCGACAACAAGACGCGATATACTTCTTTCTTCTCGAAAATGATGACAAGTTGCTTTGTCAAATTCCTTTTTAAATTCATGAACACAATTTTTAAAATCTTTTTTTAAATAAGCATCAATGTTATGATGAGGTTCCATATAAAAATACTTGTGAAAACGAGCATCTATCGTTTTAATTGCATACATCAGTTGGTTATCATATAAACTTTTAAAAAACAATTTTCTGATTTGAAAACGAAAAATTATTTTACCTAAAATAGTAAAGAAAAATGAAGGTTTTACAGGACGATTTACAAAGGTATCATCATTTGCAAATAAAAATAGATTCGATAATTTAGGAATTTTATACAATGCCGTCTCTATAGCTGATGCATTAAAAGTCGGAAGAGCTTCTTTTGGTAAAATTTCTGAATGATCAACTATGGTTAATTTTGGATGTTTTAAATTAAGCCATTCTGGTTTTTGATGATTTGTCACAATAAAAATATGATGAATCCAAGGCATGTATTTTGCCACAGACCTAAGTGAATATTTTAATTCATCTACTTGAATAAAACGTCCGGAAGCCGTTGCCTGAATATCATAGGATTTACCTAACTGTTTCAAAAGATCTGATTTAGATCTAATAAACTCTGGATCATTGCCATCACACCACAAATAAACTAAATCTATTTTAGGAATATAAAAAAATTCAACAAGTTTTGTACAAAATAAATCAAAAAAATATTTTATTTTTGCCATAAAAGGAATTTGAATATTGCCCCAAAATGATACCGCCTCTTTATAAATTGGAAAATATCCCCCAAAAAACAAAATTTTTTGATTATTGATTAATTCTGTTTTCAATAAAGGAATCCCGAAAATATAGACATTGAGTCCTGATTCCAACGTCAAATTAAATGGACGAACTGCATACCCTGACAGTGACCATTTTGCCAATAATGAAAAATATAAAAATCCTAATTTCTTTTTTATACTTTTGCTTTTCAAATAATTCCAACACAATTTATTTAAATCATCAGACAAAAGAGTACGATATTTTTTCACTGTATGAATAAAAAGTTTATAAAATGAATCTTCCATTTTTTTCTGATTTTCTGGTAATAATCTTTGATAATTTAAATAAACTTTTGTTAAATAAGTATCAATAAATTGTTGTAATAATTCCGAATTTTGAGTTATTTTTTGAACCAACTCAAAAGTATATTCTACGATCCAACAATAATCTGAAAAATTCGTATTCATATTTTGTGTTGTTGCTGTTTCATGTACCCTTTTATGATAAAATTTTTCAGTAAAAACACCCATCAACGCATTTTTTAAAATTGCTTCAGTAAAAAATGGAGTATCTTCATAAACAATTTTTTTGTGAATCCATTGAATATTACTCATTTCTAAAAATTGTCGCCTATATATCGTTAAAGGAGCTGTAACAGCTAATTTAGGTAACAAATTTGATAAATATCGCCACGTAAAAGCAGCGGCAAAATTTTCTGGAATCCATTTTAAGCTATGATAAGCATTTTCGTATTCAAAACCTGTAGAATTATCAAAATCAATAGCAGCGAAAGAAAGCATATCCAAATCATAAATTTTTGCATATAGGTATAAACATTCGCATGCATCAAGTTCTAAATAATCATCTGCATCAACATACCAAATATATTCCCCCTTTGCAATTTTCATTGCATTTTCACGAGCTATTGATTGACGTTGATTTTCTTGATGTATAACAGTAATCCGATTATCCCGTTTGGCGTATTCATTTAAAATTTCCAAACTGTTATCCGTTGAACCATCATCCACGCAAATAATTTCAATTTCTTTTAAAGTTTGATTCAGACAACTGTCCAAACACTCGGGCAAAAACTCAGCCACATTATAGACAGGGATAATAATTGAAAGTTTTGTTTCTCCATTTCCATATCCAAAAACAATATTTGAAAGATGAGGTGATATTTTTTTAATAAATTGATTCAAAAAATCTCTTTTTTCAACGGATGCACGAGATTTTAATTCAAAAGATAATGTTTTTAAAAAACGTGCTTTATAGGGTATCAAAAATAAATCAATCAGGTTCTTTTTCTTTAAATTATCATACAATTCCGCTAAAGGAAGAAAAACATTTGCCCCATGTTTTTTATGTTTATCAAAAGTTATTTGTCCAGGTCTTTTTTCTCGATAATGAACAAAACAATCTGCCAACAAACTTATTTTAGAAGACAAAGCCATCGCAGTATACGAAAAAGGAATATCTTCTGCATATTCATTATTAAACTGTAAATTATTATTCTTAATAAATTCACTTTTAAAAAGTTTAGTCCAAACTGCCGCTGAACATATACTAAATAAATCCACTGAACGTTCTTGGGGCGAAAGAGGAGACATTGCAAGATATACTTCAGATATTTTAGCCTCGTGGTCATCAACTTCTGTTTCATTATCAAAAGACAAAAAGCCGCATACAACCATATCTGAACCATCTTCTTCGGCTTTCGCAACCATTTTTTCCAACATTTCAGGTTCAAAGAAATCATCTGAATCCAAAAAAATGATAAATTCACCAGTCGCTTCTGTCATACCGAGATTCCTAGTTGGTCCTAGTCCTTTATTTTCTTGATGAATCACTTTTAAGCGATTATCCAAAAATGCGTACGTATTTAAAATATCCAAGCTACCATCTGTTGAACCATCATCCACACAAATAATTTCAATATCCTGTAATGTTTGTAACAAAATTGTGTCCAAACACTGACCTAAATATTCCGAAACATTATAGACGGGAACAACCACTGAAACTTTTGGCATTATACTATAATTCCTTTCTTATATTCTTAAAAGCTGGTGCGGGCGAAAGGACTTGAACCTTCACGCTTTTGGCATTGGCTTCTAAGACCAACGTGTCTACCATTCCACCACGCCCGCAATAAAAAAATTATAGCAAAAATAAAATCAAAATTCAAGCATAAAAAACCCGCTTTTCAGCGGGTCTGTTCTAATTTTTTTCTTTTGTTTTCTTTTTCAAGCTTTCCGCTTGTTCTCCTTTGTGAGAACAAATCTTCACAGGTTTCACCTGACAAGAAGAGGAACTTTCCCCACCCTTCTGTCCACTATCAGAAGAATCTGACCCACTACCGGATTTCAAATTTGAATGGGTCAACAACCAATTATAGTCCATTTTAATTCCCTACTTTGTCACAACAGACACATAGGTCCGATTTTTAACGGAATGTTTGAATTCTACTACACCATCAGCTGTGGCAAAAATTGTATGGTCTGTTCCCATTCCAACATTTTCACCCGGATAATATTGTGTACCACGTTGACGGATAATAATATTTCCAGCAACAACAGCTTGTCCACCAGATTTCTTAAGACCTAACCGACGACCTGCTGAATCTTGTGAGTTTTTAACAGAACCACCCGCTTTTTTATGAGCCATCTTTAATTCTCCTTAACCTTTAATATCTACAATCTTAATCAAAGTCAATTGTTGACGATGACCATTCTTACGTTTATAACCATGACGACGCTTTTTCTTAAAGACCAAAACTTTTTCATCACGAACTTGACGAATGATCTCGGCAGAAACACTGGCACCTTTCACAGTTGGAGCCCCCACTTTACCATCGATCATCAACACATCAGCAATAGAAACCTTATCACCAGCTTTGCCTTCTAATTTATCAACAGCCAAAACATCATCTTTTTGGACTTTGAATTGCTTTCCGCCTGTTTTAATAATTGCAAACATTTGTTATCCTTTTTCTTTAAATAAAACTCTGAGGTGTATTTATACTCGATTTTAAAGCATTTGTCAAGTAAAAAATAGAAACTTTTTTATATTTTTTAGAAAAAAAGACTTGCATTTTAAAAAAAAGCCTGATATAATACAGAACACTGACGCGCTCGTAGCTCAACTGGATAGAGCATCTGACTACGGATCAGAAGGCTGTGAGTTCGAATCCCGCCGAGCGCACCATATAAAATCAGGGCTTTCCATTCATCTGTGTATAAAATACTATCGTCAGGTGCTAACCTTTTGATTATAGGGACTAATTCAGAGGCTGAACAATTCTTAACAATCTGAGTATATACTTTATCTCCTCGCTTGTTCATTCCAAATACTTTTGT
>JAZLIX010000031.1:0-36813 GCA_045617605.1 Alphaproteobacteria bacterium
GATTTTCGACAATTTCAAAATGAGTCTTTGAATTAAAATCAATAATATCTTTCTTCAAAAATTCATTCTTACTTATTGTTGTTACATAAAGATCGTAAGGAACAGTTATATTTTTTAAACATTCCTTAAGTTCGTTCCATAATTCGGAATAATAAATGTGAACAACAACTAAAATAGGCTTCATTTTAAATACCACTCCACCGTTTTAACAATTCCTGTATCGAAAGTTTCATCAGCTTTCCAAGAAAGCTCTGTCTCTAATTTTGTAGCATCAATGGCATAACGGAAATCATGCCCAGCACGATCTTGAACAAAAGTAATTAAATCAGCATACTTTTGTCCGTTGGTACGAGGTTTCTTTTCATCCAAAATTTCACAAATTGTTTTCACAATCGTGATATTGTTGCGTTCATTATGTCCACCGATATTATAAGTTTCACCAGACTTACCTTTATGAAAAATCAAATCAATAGCTTTACAATGATCCAGTACATACAACCAATCCCGTACATTTTCGCCTTTACCATAAATGGGTAAGGGCTGTTCTGCTAAGGCCTGTTTTATAATATGAGGAATTAACTTTTCATGATGTTGTTTGGGACCATAATTATTAGAACAATTACTAGTCGTAACGTTCATCCCAAAGGTATGATGATAAGCCCGCACAATAAAATCAGAACTGGCTTTACTAGCAGAATAAGGACTATTAGGCGCATAAGGAGTATTTTCTGTAAAAAATCCTTCGTTTCCCAAAGCTCCATAGACTTCATCTGTGGAAATATGGTGAAAACGGCATTCCTCATATCCTGCTTTAACCTTATTAGGAGCTTCCATCCAATGGCGAAAAGCTACATCAATTAAAGTAAAAGTACCCTCTATATTTGTTTTAATAAAAGCCCCCGGATTTTTAATCGAATTATCCACATGACTTTCTGCAGCAAAGTGAATCACACCACGGATATCATTTTCTTGAAAGAGTCTTTCAATCAAAGTTCTATCGCAAATATCCCCTTGAACAAAGGTATAATTGGACATTGTTTCACATTCTTTTAAATTATCCAAATTCCCAGCATAAGTCAGTTTATCCAAATTGATAATCTGATATTCAGGATATTTTTTTGTAAAATAAGGTACAAAGTTTGATCCGATAAAACCAGCACCACCTGTAATTAAAATTGTTTTACTCATTTAACTTTCTCCATTTTCTTTAAACAACGTTGAAGACCATCTTGCCAATGGGAAATCGTAATACCAAAGTCTCGCTTAATGACCGATTTATCCAAGACACTGTACGCTGGACGTTGAGCTTTGGTTGGATATGCTTCTGTAGGAATAGGATTTACCTGACATTTAAGGTGTGATTCTTTCATAATCTGATAAGCAAAATCATACCAAGAACAAATACCTTCATTGGTAAAATGATAGATTCCTTTCCTATGTTGGTCCATCTGTGGCAGAATTTGAACAATTACCTTAGCTAAATCGGCCGCATAGGTTGGACTACCAACTTGATCCGATACTACATTGATTGATTCTTTTTCTTGTCCCAAACGACGCATTGTTTTAACAAAGTTATTACCATAAGGACTATAAAGCCATGCTGTCCGAATAATAATGGCATTATCACTGTGTTCTAATACAGCTTCTTCCCCCAAACTTTTTGTCTGACCATATACAGAAAGGGGATGAGGTTTATCTTCCGTTGTATAGGGTTTGCATCCCATACCATCAAAGACGTAGTCCGTTGAAATGTGTATCATCTTACACCCTGTACTGGCTAAATTCATGGGACCAATTACATTAATCTTGGTGGCCATGTCTTTATCATCTTCGGCCTTATCAACATTGGTATAAGCCGCACAATTGATGATGGTGCCAATTTTGTGGTCTTTTACAAATTTGTCCACAGCATCTTTATTTGTAATATCTAATTCATTGACATCTGTCAGAATTGCATCAGGCAAAAGTTTTGATAACTCTGTCCCCAACTGCCCATTTCCACCAGTAATTAAAATATTATCCACGACTGCGTTCTCCCGCTAAAGGTCTGACATATCCCTTATGAGTGGCCAATCTATACGAACCAGCTCCAACATCTTGTGGAATATCCTTTAATTTATTTGCCAATCTATCTTTTTCTGAAGTAATAACCATTGTTGGTGGAATCCGCCAATCAACCCCAATTTCTGGATCATCATAACGAATACCAAATTCAGCTGCTTTACAATAAAAATTATCACACTTATAGGCAAACACAGCTTGTTTACTTAAAACAGAAAAACCATGTAAAAATCCCCGTGGGATAAACAGTTGTCGTCCATTTTGGGCTGATAATTCCACAGCTACGTGTTTTCCAAAAGTAGGGGAATTTGGTCTGATATCAACGGCCACATCCAAGACTTTACCTTGTAAAACACGGACAAGTTTAGCTTGGGCATGTTCGCCTAACTGACAATGTAAACCACGTACCACACCATAGGAAGATTTGCTCTGATTATCTTGAACAAATCGATTTTTAATACCATTTTGCCTAAATTCCCCTTCGTTATAACTTTCAAAGAAATATCCACGGGAATCCTTAAATAATCTGGGTTCACATATCACAACACCATCAATAGCTGTTTTTATAAAGTTCATAATTGTCTCTCCTTTGATATTTTTAAAAGGTATTTTCCATAAGTTGTACCTTTATGTTTTGTTATTAATCCTTTGATTTGTTCTTCTTTTATAAAGCCTTGTTGTAAAGCAATTTCCTCTAAACATGAAATCTTCAATCCTTGACGTTTTTCAATAATTTGGACAAAATTACCTGCTTCCAGTAAACTATCAAACGTGCCCGCATCTAACCATGCAACACCACGCCCCATTGGAACTACATTCATTCGCCCCTCTTTAAGATATAAATTATTTAAATCGGTAATTTCCAATTCGCCCCGATTAGATGGTTTTAAAGATTTTGCCTTTTCAACCACATCTGATGGATAAAAATATAATCCAACAGAAGCATAATGTGATTTAGGACGAACAGGTTTTTCTTCAATAGAAATAGCCTTGTGATTTTCATCAAATTCTACAACACCAAAACGTTCAGGATCAGCAACATGATACGCAAAAATAGTGGCCTTTTTCCCTTGATTCTTTGTGACTTCTTGTTTAAAGCCAATTTGTTGATTTCCCATATAAAAGATATTGTCGCCCAGTATCAAACTGACATCATCCGAACCAATAAAATCAGCCCCTATTGTAAATGCTTGAGCAATTCCCTTAGGTTCATTTTGAATAGCATATTGTAAACTAATACCCAATTCATTACCATCTCCCAATAATTTCGAAATATTAGGGGTATCTTGAGGCGTAGATATAATCAAAATATCCTTTATTCCAAAAGACATTAATGTAGAAAGTGGATAATAAATCATCGGTTTATCATAAACAGGTAATAACTGTTTAGACATAACCTTTGTCAGGGGATACAAACGCGTACCACTTCCGCCAGCTAATATAATTCCTTTCATTGTTTCTCCTTTTCTTTTTTGAATAAAATAAAGTTTGATATCTTTAACAAACATGGTATATGACATTGGTTAACAGGTAGCTCTGTTTTTTTCAGTAATTCTTTAGATGAAATTCGTCCATAAACAGCTGCATTTAGGCACCGTCTAATTAAGTATTTTGCACACATTTTTTCAAAAGCAGATACTGGGAAATAACATGTTTTCTTATTGGCTTGATTGATTTTTGTTAAAACTTGTTCCACCGATAATAAAGTTTCTGTTTTTTTAATCCGACTTCTACCTTTTAAAACATAGTTATTTAAAATATCCAACTCGTTAGAATCAAGTTTTATCCCTATAGAAGAAAGCATTTCATTTCTTAACTTTTCTTGTTCATCAAGAATTTGACTGCGCTTTTGTTTACTGGTCATATCTGCATGCATCCGATAAATCATTAAAACTTTATCTAAATTATGCATTTCGGTATAGGGCATCGCATCAAGATACAAATGCCTGTCATTTGCAGAAACATAATTGGTATTATACTTGATGTGATATTTTAAAATAACGTCTTTTCTGATTAAAACAGAAGGATGGTGCATTGTACACTTGAAAAACAGTCCTGCTTTTATTTCATCTGATTCGATAAGAGGCAAGATAATTCCTCTTTTTTTAAAGTCACCAAAACGGCGATAAGCTGAGCCACAAATCCCTATTTCTGGATGAACTTCCATATAACAAACTTGTTCTTCTAAACGATTAGGTAACATAATGTCATCATGATCCATGACAGCCAAATATTTTCCTTTTGCCCACTCCATCAGATTATTTCTGGTTTGAGCAATTCCTAAATTATTTTTATTTTGACGATAAAAAATCCTTGAATCTTTATAACTCTCAACCACTTTTTTGACATTGATATCTTCTGGACAATCATCCAAAATCAATAATTCAAAATTAGTATAAGTTTGATTTAGAATACTTTCTATACATTCCCTTAAATGCTTTGCATTTGTTTTATAAGCCGCCACCAATACTGAAACAAGAGGAGTCTTCATTTCCAATACTCCTGAATCCATTTTGCTGGTTTCACGTGTTTGTATAGATGTTTATACCCGTGCGGTGCTTTTTTATTAGTTGTATCAGAAGACCACACCCCCTTAATAGCATCTGCAATTCCAGGTAAGCCGTGAAAAGCAATCATTTTAATTCCTTGCACTTTGGGTAATTGAGGGGTGATAAACCATCTTAACAAAGGATTTGGCATACAATGGAAACGATAACTTTTAAACCAATTATCAGGCCAAAAATTCAACTTCCCATATTTTTCAATAACTTTGGCTGATAAGTACTCTTGACTTGCTGTGTAGTATTTTTGAACAACTTCTTTTGGATGGACTTCAAAATATTCTTTAATATAACCCAATGTCCCAACAACCCAAGAATAACAACTGGCTTGTCCAACAGTATTTGCTTTTTTACCCTTACGATGTTTCCAATCATTTATAATATAAAAACCATCATCTTGTGGATAATCAAAAAATTCATCCAAAGGCCCTACAATTAAAGAATCTAAATCGAAGAAAAAGACCCTTTGTCCTTGTAAGCCCCCTAAATTATCCTCACATAAAGCAGCCTCTTTTCTATATCCGTACTTATTATCTTCTGGTTTAACCTGTAATACAGGAAGTGGTTTCACAATGATATCTTTATCTAAACCTTCTGAAAGATCTGTGAAACAATAAAAATTAACCTTGTGAGAAAAAGTGTTTCTTTGAATAGAGTGAAATAATCTATTAACATCATCGCAAGGATACCAAATTCCCCATTTTATACATATAACATTCACTATTTTTTCTTCAAAATTATTCATACTTTCTCTCCCAAAAGTTGATTCTGATACCAATCTCTAGATTGTACAAAAGGACAAATAACTTTTAAACATCTGCCCAAACATTCCACAATTTTTCCTTTTTCAATTAAGCTAAAAATTTTCCTTACCATAGAAAGAGATGATACCACTTCTTTGGGTATCAATGACCACTCTTTTTGATAGTGATGCAGATTCTCTTCAACACTTTCTAAAAAGCTATTCTCTTTTTCAATGTTTTCAGACTGTTGCATTAATAGTGACCTTCTTTTAAAAATGGACTTTTTTCAAGGTTCAGATTACATAAAAATACAATATTTGTCAAGCAAAGTTTTTTAATTCGTACTGTTGATTAATACCATTTTGTTTTTTCATATTAACACGAATAACCTGAAATACTTTATCTATTACCATTTTTTGAAATAACTCTTGCGTTTTGTAAAAAAATAGAGTAGAGTTTGTCTGTCTTCGGAAGCAGTCCTTGATCAACAAGCCTTTGCCACCCGAATTAGTGCTGATGACAAAGCGGTTTTATTATAAGGAGTTTTATAAATGCTTTCAGGAAAAGTAAAATGGTTTAATTATAAAAAAGGTTATGGTTTCATTACTCCAGATGATGGAGAAAAAGATGTATTCGTACACATCACTGCTATGCGTGAAGCTAACTTGCATCGTTTAGACGAAGGGCAAGAAATTTCCTATGAATTAAAGGAAGAAAATGGTAAAACTTGTGCCACAAATTTAACTTTAAAATAAGTTTTTTTGTTCAATAAAACCCGCCCCAAATCGGACGGGTTTTTTATTTACTTGTTTTTTTTAGAAAAAGAATTTAAAATATTCCTTTATGAAAGGAAATATCATGTTTCAATTATGGCATAAAATAATGAAAAAGTTATATGATTGGGCGATGCGTGTAGTCGCGGGGCCAAAGGCCTTTAAGACTCTGTGTGTCATGGCGTTTGCAGAAAGTTCTTTCTTTCCTATCCCTCCTGATATTTTAATGATCCCTTTAGTTTTAAAAAGGCGAAATGAGGCCTTTAAAATCGCCCTATGGTGCACCCTTTGGAGTGTGATTGGTGGCGCTTTCGGGTATGCCATCGGACACTTTTTATATGATGTGGTGGCTGTACCTATTTTGAATTTTTATCACTATATGCCCCAGTTTGAAAAATTTTGTGCTAACTATAATCAATACGGAGCGTGGATTGTGTTTGGCGCCGGTATTACGCCTTTCCCATACAAAATCATCACGATTGCTAGTGGTGTAACAGGGATGAATTTTGGGGTATTTATGTTGGCCTCGATGATTGCCAGAGGATTGCGTTTTTATTTGGTAGCAGGCCTGTTGTGGAAATGGGGCGAACCCATGAAAGCGTGGATTGAAAAGAATTTAGGCTGGTTGAGTATCTTGTTCTTCGTTCTGCTGGTTGGCAGTTTTTATTTGGTGAAGTATCTATGACACTGACAAAAGCACAACAGTTTTGCCAAGCAGTAAAAGAACTAGCTTTAAAATATGATTTGCCTTTTTTTGTGGTAACAGAAGGGGCTTCCGCCACGCAAAATAAAAATTGTGAAGCGGTGGCTAACGCCAGAAAAGCCCATGTAAAATGGGAAAAAGAACACGGCATTGATCCAAACCATAGCTGGGAATGAAGATCACCTAATATCTATTTTAGGATAATTTTCTTTTAAAAGTTGAATAATCTTTTGCTTATCTTTTTTTAGAAAATTATACCCTAAATCTAAAGTTTCAACCTTCCTTTTTGTTTTAAAATAAGCACACTGACAAAAAAGCTTAAAATTCGGTCGAATAAAAAGACGATTTCTATACGAACCCGTATTTTCTATTTTAACAGAGTCGATATCTTTCCATAAATAGCGTTTTCCACGCAAAATAATTCCCCTTTTTGAAATTGCTAGAGTTGCATTTTTTGTTGGGTATATACGTTTTTTCGTCCCCTCTTTTAAAGCAACTAAACGACAGATTGGAAGAATTGAAAGAAGTAACCAAGTAATTATCCCTCCTAAAAAATATACCATCATAATAACACACCCACCAACAAAGAAGAAAAATAAAATAAAAATTAAGTAACATTTTTCAATAAGTTCTGCACGTTCACACCCTTTTATCATATCTTTATCTTCATAAAAATACTCCATGATTTTCTCCTGTTGGTGTTTAAAATTTTATTTCTTCTTTTTATGGGGTAGAACGCGGGGTTTGGCAGAGGTAGTTGTAACAGGAATAGAACGAACAATTTTTTTAACCTCAGGACGTTTTAAATCAATAACCAACAGACCTTGTTCTAAATGAGCCCCCTCAATCGTCATCCCTTCAGCCAAAATAAAGGACTTTAAAAATGAACGCGCAGCAATCCCACGATGCAAAAAATGACGTGTTTCATCTGGTTCTTGATGGCCACGAATCATCAGCTGATTCCCCTCTTGCAAAACCTCTAATTCTTCTTCTTTATAGCCAGCCACTGCAAAAGTCATTTGCAACTGTTCTGGGGAAACTTGCTCAACATTATACGGCGGAAAAGAATCTGCCCCCTTGGCCACCCGAAAAAGCATTTCTTCCAATCCTTCAAAGCCTAACATAAACGGATTTTGAAACGGTGACATCATCAGCGCACCTCTTTTAACTGTTCAACCAATAAATCTTTTTCACGTGTCAACTGCTTATCACGTTTCAGGTATTCCTCAATCGTCCGAATCGCATGAATCACTGTGGTATGGTCGCGTTCAAAAAACTTGGCAATATCAGGCAGAGCCATCGGTGTCAGTTGCTTTGTCAAATACATTGCCAGTTGACGTGGACGCACAACCACCCGATCCCGACGCTTATCCCGTAAATCTTTGACAGTCAAATGATAAAAATCAGCCACCGCTTGAATGACATCAGGGGCCTTCACCTGTCGTTCCGTCATATGTAAAATATCTTTCAGTAATATGCGAGCACTTTCGGGCGTAATCGTTCCACCCAGTAATTCCATGTGGGCCACCAAACGTTTTAAGGCTCCTTCCAATTCCCGCACATTTGAAGTAATACTTTTGGCCAAAAAATCCAAAACAGACTCATCTAATTCGGTATTCATGGCGTGCATTTTTTCACGCAAAATAGATAAGCGTAATTCATAAGAGGCCGGTTGAATATCAACCACTAAGCCTTGTGCCAAGCGCGTCTGTAAGCGTTCTTCAATACCACGCAATTCCATAGGGGCAGAATCTGCCGACAAAATAATCTTTTTTCCACGCGCAATTAAATTATTAAACGTATGGAAAAATTCTTCCTGTGTTTGGCGTTTACCCACAATAAATTGGATATCATCAATCAACAGGACATCCACATTACGGAATAATTCTTTAAACGAATCCATTTCCTTGGATTGAAGACCTTTAATAAAGCGTTGAAAAAACTGTTCTGAAGATAAATAAAGAACAGTCTTTTCGGGATACAATTCCTTGATACGCCAAGCAATCGCATGCATCAAGTGAGTCTTGCCCAATCCTACACCCGCATGAAAATAAAGGGGATTAAAGGAGACTGTTTCCTCTTCGGCAATTTTTTTAGCAGCTTCAAAAGCAAAGCGATTTGAATTGCCCACCACAAAAGATTGGAAAGTATGTGTCTTATCCAAAAAGACAGAATAAAAATCTTCCTCAACTTTTAAAGAACGAACAGGGGCCAATTTCTTTTCAATAATCTTTGGTGTTTGGATAGAAATTGGCTTTTGCACAGGAGCAACCGCCGAAATCACCATTTCAGGCTTACGCACTTGCACACAAACTTTGGCCGTAGGACGCTTGGCCAACCACAAAGCACGAATCGTTTCAGCATAACGTTTTTGTACCAGTTCACAAATACAAGAACTGGGCGCCCACAAATTTAAATCTTCATTCGCAGAAAGTTCAGGAATCACACGCCCTAACCAACGCATCACAGAGGTATCTTTCAACTGACTTTCCAGTTGTTTACACAAACTCAGCCATTCTGTTTGAAATGTGCTGATATCTGCCATTTTTACCCCTTTCATCCAAAAATCAAACTTGCCTGAACTTTAGCGAAAAATAAAAAAAAAGTCCACCCCCTTTTAGTTGAAATTTTATTTTTTTTCAAAAAAACACAATTAGTAGAACAAACAAATCTATATGTTGTGTTTTTTCCAAAAAGATGGTTAAAATTTGTTTACTTTTAACAAAAATAAAAAACCTCCCCCAAAAATCGGGGGGAGGTTAAAAAGAAAACGATACTTATCGTTCACATTCACATCTTCTTTTTTGGAGTTCTCTGGCACGAATTTCCCTCACTTCTTTCATACAATCCAATTTTAATGCCGTTATCTTCCGCTCACACTTTGCTTCTTTATGAAATTCTTCAAGAATTCTCATTTTCTCCTCTTTTGTAGAAGCCTTTTTGACGTCTGCTGCCGTGTCATTTCTTATTTTTCTTTCTTTAATTTTCCCCAACAAGACCATTTGTTCCAGTACACTCAAACCTTCATAACCTTTAGTGCTTTCTAGAATCTTTATAGCCCATTCTGGATCACGACAATAGACCATGTTAGCTTCGAATTCTCTCCTTCTCCTTTCATAACCATCACCGTATTTTTGTACAGGACGATGTCCATCACCTTCATAGAATGAACCCCAACCATTTTCACTGTATCCTGGTTTAGTTTCTTCTAAATCTAATGCTGCTGTAAATGGTACTAAATGTTCTTCTAATTTTGACATATTTTCTCCTTTTATATAATCATTACAGTCTCTATTATAACACGAATATAGATTTTGTCAACAAATATTTAAAAAGATAGACAAAAAAACATTCCAATAAAATAAGCCCTTTTCAACCCAAAAGACTTATAAAAGTAATATTCTTAATTTAAAACCGTATTCTGAAAGCCATGACAAAGAGCAATGGCCAAAGCATCTGCTGCATCGGGTGGAATCTTATCCGGCACATTTTTAAGCAGGGTATGTACCATCATATCCACCTGTGTTTTTTCGGCGTGTCCCACCCCTGTAATTGTTTTTTTAATTTGATTCGGGGTATATTCCCCCACCGGAATTTTTTGTAAGGCCGGCACACACAAAACCACGCCACGTGCTTGCCCCAGCTTTAAAGTAGAATTCGGATTTTTATTCACAAAGGTTTCCTCAACCGCGCACGTATCCGGTTGCCACAGGTGAACAACATCATTTAATGATTCAAAAAGTTCAGCTAAACGATTCGCCAAAGGCAACTTATCATCGGGGTTGATTGTCCCTGCGGCCAAAAATTGGAACTTATTGCCCTGCTTTTCAATAACACCCCAGCCTGTATGACGAAGGCCTGGATCCAGTCCCAAAATTCGCATGACTCCCCCTTATAAGATTAGAGTTGTGCTAAAATATCTTCGGCAATATCAGCATTTGTGAAGACGCGTTGCACGTCATCATCATCATTTAATTCTTCCACAAAACTCATCAACTTTTGAGCTGTTTCCAAATCGGTAACAGGTGTTTCCACCGTTGGACGCCAATCCATACGAGCCGCATTGGGAGTCCCAAACTTCTTTTCCAATGAGTCACGCACTGCCCCTAAATCTTCAGGCTTACAAGTAATTTCGTGAGCTGTCTCTGTGGTTTGAACATCATCAGCACCAGCCTCTAATCCTGCTTCAAACATGGCATCAGCTGATGCTACTGCCACTGGAAATTCAATATAGCCCACATGTTCAAAGTTAAACAAAACTGTATCACCGAAAGAGCCACCCCGTTTTGTGAACAAAGAACGTAAATTGGGTGCTGTTCTGGCTCGATTATCTGTCAAAGCCTCAACAATCACAGCCACATGTCCTGGACCATACCCTTCATAACGCACTTCTTCATAATTAGAAGTATCTGCACTTTGAGAACCTTTTGCAATAGCCCGTTCAATATTATCTTTCGGCATATTTTCACTGCGTGCATTTTGAATAGCCAAACGCAACCG
This sequence comes from Alphaproteobacteria bacterium, assembly GCA_045617605.1. Lineage (GTDB taxonomy): Bacteria > Pseudomonadota > Alphaproteobacteria > CAAHEQ01 > UBA3637 > UBA3637. The sequence goes on from JAZLIX010000031.1 coordinate 11,342, forward strand.
TGGATTCCCATCGGGATCTGTTCCGCCTGTTTTCACTGCTACTGTAATTTCACGAGCGAGTTTAGAAAAAATACGAGCACGAGCCTTGTCCTGGGCCCCTTTACGGTTCATAATGTTTTTAAATTGTGAATGTCCTGACATTTTTTATCCTTTCAAAATTTTTTGTATTATATCATAAATCATTGGTATTTTCAAGGGTATCCCCCAAAATAACGGGGCGACAAGCAATGGCCCTATTTCCTTCGGTTTCCACCAAAACCGCACAGAGAGTTGATTTTTCCATAGCGGGTTCAAAGCGCATCCGCTCAGTTCCCAAGCCAAAATGAGAAAAAGCTGTTTCACGTGTCATCCCGATGACAGATGTATAATCCCCACACATCCCGACATCTGTTTGATAAGCTGTACCCCCCGACAAGATATGCACATCATTGGTTGGAATATGGGTATGTGTTCCCACAACCAAGGTCGCTTTTCCATCCAAAAAGTACCCCATCACCACTTTTTCAGCCGTCGTTTCTGCGTGATAATCCACCACCAAAACATCATATTCTGATTGGTGTTCATCCAAAAATGTTTGCATAGTTTGAAAGGGGTCTGCAAGCTCTAATTTAGAGTGCATAAATGCTCTGCCTAAAACCTGAACAACACAGAGGCGTTGTCCGGCCACATCAATAATTTGATAACCTTTACCAACAGTATCAGTGGGATAATTTAGGGGACGCACCAAAACATTTTCTTCCGCCCAAATTTTAATCACGTCTATTTTATCAAAGGTATGATTGCCCATTGTGACAACATCTGCCCCTGCCCGAATCAATTCTTGATAAGTTTTTGGGGTTAGACCTAACCCGTGTGCCGCATTTTCGCCATTCACAATCACAGCATCCAGTGCATATTTTTCACGCAATAAGGGCACATATTGCGCCAGAGCTTTACGCCCAGATTGCCCCATCACGTCCCCACAAAATAAAAACTTCATTGGTGCAAACTTTCAGCCAAAACATTCACTTTAACAGCCAGATTTTGGATACTTTCTGCAATCAAGTCATTATTTTGTTCTAAAATAGAAGCATTTGTTGCCTTTTCAAGATGATTTTTTTCTTCAGCAAGCAACAAACAAATCATGGCTAATAACTGACCTTCCTGCATAAAACCAATGGACTTTGTCAGGGCTTCGGCCTTTTTATCCAACGAATCGGCCAATTCACGCATATGAACTTCCTGTCCATCATTACAAGAAAATTTATAAAAACGTCCCCCAATTTTTAATGAAACAACGGCCATTATTCGCCTCCTTTTTGATAGGTTGCAATCGCTTTATCCAAGCGATCATAAGTCTTTTGAATAGCCAAGCGCAATTCAATAATTTTTTCATTGGCCGCCCCTCGTTCTTTCTTTTGTTCATGAACAGCCGTTTCCAACTTTAAAACAGCTTGTTCCAAGGAAGTAATCGCATTCTTAATCTTATCCATGAGGTTTTCTCCTTTAATAATTGACAGTATAACTGTTTTTTTAGAAAAGGTCTAGTGTTTTTTTAAATAACGAAAAAATTATAAACTGCGACGAGATTTAAGGGCCATTTGAAGCGTTCCATCATCCAAATAATCTAATTCCCCGCCCACTGGAACACCCCGCGCCAACGTTGTCAATTTCACAGGATATTTTTCCAAGCGTTGCGCCACATAATGCGCAGTCGTTTGACCATCCACCGTAGCCGGAAGTGCCAAAATAATTTCCTCTATTTCACCCGACTGCACCCGCTCTACCAATTGTGGTAAACGCAGTTCATCCGGACCAACCCCGTTGATAGCAGATAAAACCCCACCCAAAACATGATAAACACCATGAAAAATACCAGCCCTTTCCAACGCCCATAAATCTGCGATATCTTGCACGACACAGACTTGTTTTTTATCACGACGAGGGTCAGAGCAAACTGAACAAGGTGCGCCTGTATCCATATTACCACAAACAGGACATTCCTGTACTTTATCCAACACTTCTTGCAACGTTTGAATCAAAGGCTCTATGCGGACTTTTGGTTGATTAAGAAGCGACAAAACAGCACGCCTAGCCGAACGAGGTCCCATTGTCGGCAGGGTAGAAAAAAGCCCAACCAGGCGTTCTATTTCTTTAGCTGGCATAATTTAAAAAGGCAATTTAAAATCAGGAGGAAGTCCTAAAGAAGTCTGCATTTTTTGCATTTCATTGTTCATATATGTTTCCGCCTTTTCACGAGAATCGTTAATTGCGACCACCAACAAATCTTCCAAAGTTTCAGCATCTTCTAAGGCTGTTTTTTCCACATGGACACGAACAGCACTCCCTTTTCCTGTCAAAACAACAGTCACCGCACCATTAGCTGCAGAACCTTCAAATTCTTGCTCAGCCATTTTTGTTTGTAAAATAGTCATTTGAGATTGAACCTGATGAGCTTTTGCCATCAATTCACCGATATTACGCATTTTATTCCTTTCTGTTTTGTTAAAAACTGAAATCAGTCTAGCCTTTTTTTAAAGGAAGTGCAAGAAAAAAATTCCCCACTAAAAATCAGTGGGGAATTTTTTGAACTTTAGGATTAAATTAGATAAAGCGAATCGCTAAAATTTCGTAAGATTTTTCACCCTTTGGGGTCTGAACTTCCACAAAATCTCCAGCATTTTTGCCAATTAAAGCTTTGGCAAGTGGTGAAATGTGTGAAATCAAACCTTTTTCCAAATTTGCTTCATACTGTCCCACGATTTGGTAAGTTTGTTTTTGGTCATTATCTGCATCCAACACATCCACGGTTGCTCCAAATAAAACAGCCTCACCCGACAAAGTTTTCGGATCAATCACTTGAGCACGAGAAAGAGCACCCTCTAAATCTTGAATACGTCCTTCAATAAAACTTTGTTTATCCCGCGCAGTTTGGTATTCAGCATTTTCAGATAAATCCCCATGAGAACGAGCCTCCTCAATCGCTGCAACGATAGCAGGTCTATCCTCAAACTTCAGTTTTTTTAATTCTTCGTTCAGTTGGTTATAGCCAACCAAAGTCATCGGTACTTTATCGGTCATTCGGCCCTCCTTTTTTAAGTAAAACAAAAATACCCCACGCTTTCGTGGTGATATTGGCCTATATATAGCACACTTTTTTTCAATTTGCAAATTTTTTTATTTTTGAAATAAATCAGCTTGGAAATCTGGCGTATTAGGTAGAGCCTTTTTGGGCTTGAGTGGGGCAACCTTTAAAGTCCCATCGGCAAAAGTCAGATTCATTTGGGCGTGGGTAGAAGCTTCAGTCACCGAAGAAAGAACATGTCCTCCAGCACTCACCAACGCAAAGCCACGCTTTAAAACATCTTGATAAGAATAAGAATTAAGTAAGCGTCCCAGACCTGATACTTTTTCTTGAGTCCGTTTCATCAGAACATCAAAGGCGCGTGTTAAACGCCCCGAAGAATCGTCCAATCGCTGAATAAAAAGAGGAATAAGCTCATTCAAATTCGGCAAAGCACGTGTCAAAGAGTCCACCCGTAAATGTTTTTCCTGAACTAAACGTAAAAGCCCTGAACGAAGACGCGCCCCTAAATCTTGGTTTTGGCGTAATAAATCCGCACGCAGTGGCACCGCTTTTTCGGCCGCACCTGTCGGGGTAGGCGCCCTTAAATCCGAAACATAATCAATTAAAGTCGTATCTGTTTCATGGCCAACCGCTGAAATGACAGGAATTTTTGAATCATAGACAGCCCTGACCACACATTCTTCATTAAAGCCCCACAAGTCCTCCAGTGAGCCGCCCCCACGTGCCACAATCAAAACATCAGGGCGAGGAAAATCAGTAGGTAAATTATTAAAGCCCTTAATCGCAGAGGCCACTTGATCGGCACATTCTGTTCCTTGGACAGCGACAGGCCACACCAAAACGTGTCTGGGAAAACGGTCAGTCAAGCGGTGGATAATATCCCGAATCACGGCCCCAGTCGGACTGGTAATCACACCGATGGTGGTTGGTAAAAAGGGAATAGGTTGTTTATGGGCTTCATCAAACAAGCCCTCTTTAGCCAGCTTTTCACGTCGTTCATTCAAAAGTTTGAGCAAAGCCCCTATTCCAGCCGGCTCAGCCACTTCCACAATCATTTGATAATTAGAACGCCCTGGGTAAGTGGAAAGTTTACCCGTACAAACAACTTCCAGCCCTTCCTGAATTGCTTGCATAGTGGCAGAAGAACGTCCACGCCAACAAATTGCCGACAAAACTGAATCCTTATCTTTTAATGAAAAATAGACGTGGCCAGAGGTCGCCCGTTTAACATCACTGACTTCGCCCCGCACCTTAATATGCGGAAACACCTGCTCTACACAGGATTTCAAGGAAAGCGAGATTTCCGATACAGATAAAATAGGTGTTTCTGTCATATCTTTATTTTATGTCATTTTCAGAAAAAAGGCAATAAAAAATCTTGATTTTTAGGACAGGATATGCTATAAGAAAAAAATCATTTTTAACAAACAAAAAGGAGAAAAGGCAATGGCCGAAGATAAAGCAAAAATCCAAGATGAGACCAGAAAAATGATGGTCAAATGGAAAACAAAACGTGGGGCATTGATTATGGCTTTACACGAAATTCAAGGGGCTTTCGGGTATGTTCCTTGGGATGCAATGGAAGTTGTATCAGAAGAATTAAAAACCCCTATGGCACAGATTTATTCTGTATTGACATTCTATAACCACTTTAAGTTAAAAGCTCCCGGAAAAGTTGTTATTTCCATTTGTGATGGAACAGCTTGCCACATTAAAGGCGGACAATCTGTCATTCAAGCCTTTGAAAAAGAATTGGGTGTTAAAGCCGGTGTCACAACAGATGATGGTTTGTTCTACATTCAAATCGTGCGTTGTTTGGGATGTTGCGGATTGGCCCCTGTGGTTGTTGTCAATGGCAAAACTTATGGTCGTGTAACGCCTTTGGATGCCCCAAAAATTGTGGCAGAATGGCGTGAAACAATGGCAAAGGAAGGAGCATAAAAATGGTAGAACTTTCACAAGAACAAATTGAAAAATTAAAGGCTTTGGGCAGAACCCAAAAAGAAAACCTGATTAAAATGGGGGAAGAATTTAAAGAAAAAGTGAAGAACTTTAAAGCCTCTATTTACACCTGTAATGCTACCAGTTGTCATTCAGGCGGAGCTTCAAACGTCATTGATGCCTTTAAGGAAAGTTTAAAAGCAGCAGGATTAGAAGCTGACGTTCGTATGGTATGTACAGGATGTATGGGACTGTGTGCCTCTGGACCTTTAGCTCGTGTAGAAATTAAAGGCAAAAAAACTGTTCTTTATCAACACGTAACTGCTGATATGGCCCGTTTAATTGTGGCTGAACATGTGGTTCCTGCCCTGAAAACAGAAGGGGAAATCAATACGTCAGATTATTTAAAACAACAAGAATTATCACTTGATTTACCTTTCTTTACAAAACAACGTAAAATCGTATTGCGCCTGTTGGGACATTCTGATCCAGAAGATTTGGGTGAATACATTGCCAACGGTGGCTATCAAGGGTTGATGAAAGCCCTGACCATGAAACCAGAAGAAGTGTTGGACATTATCAAAAAGTCCGGCCTGCGTGGACGTGGTGGTGGTGGCTTCCCCACAGGAACAAAGTGGGAAATGCTGTCCAAATCCCCATTGGTTGATGGCGAAAAGTTTATGATTTGTAACGGTGACGAAGGCGACCCAGGGGCCTATATGGATTCCTGTATTTTAGGCGGTGGCTCTCACGCTGTGTTGGAAGGCATGATGATTGGGGCTTATGCCACAGGCGCTACTTCCGGTTGGTTCTACATTCGTGCTGAATATCCTCTGGCGATTCAACGGATGGAATTAGCTATCAAGCAAGCAAAACGTTATGGCATTTTAGGCCGCAACATTTTTGGAACAGACTTTAACTTTATGGCGGACATTCGCTATGGGGCTGGGGCTTTCGTGTGCGGTGAAGAAACTGCTTTGATGTCTTCTGTGGAAGGTAAACGCGGTACACCACGTCCACGTCCTCCATTCCCAACTCAAAAAGGGTTATTCCAAAAGCCAACGGCTATTAACAACGTGGAAACTTTGGCGAACGTTGCCCCAATTATGGTGAACGGTCCCGAATGGTTCAGCGAAGTGGGTACTGCCACATCAAAAGGAACAAAGGTGTTTGCTATTACCGGTAAAGTGAAACATTCTGGCCTAGTGGAAGTGCCAATGGGAACAACCGTTGCCGAAATGGTGAACGATATTGGCGGTGGTACAAGCTCTGGCAAGCCCTTTAAAGCTGTGCAAACGGGTGGTCCTTCAGGCGGTGTGATTCCTGCAAGTGAACTCAATATGCCCCTTTGCTATGAAGAATTGAAGAAAATCGGCTCTATGATGGGCTCAGGCGGTATGATTATTATGGATCAAGATGATTCTATGGTAGAAATCGCCAAGTTCTATTTGGGCTTTACAGTGGATGAATCTTGCGGTAAGTGTGCCCCCTGCCGTATCGGTGGTTATCAAATGTTGCAATTGATGAACAAGATTGCAGCCGGTAAAGGCACAAAGGCTGATGTCGCCAAGATTAAAGAAATCGGAAATGCGATGAAAAAGGCCTCTCTGTGCGGTTTGGGACAGACTGCCCCTAATCCAGTGCTGTCAACAATGAAGTTCTTCAAAAACGAATATGATGCTTTATTACTGGACGGAAACGAACCAGATGAAAAGCCTGAAGAAGACAAAAAAGCGTGCAATATCAATACAAAGAAATAAGGATAAAAAAATGGTAAAATTAACAATTGATTCAAAAGAAGTTGAAGTTCCAGCTGGAACAACAATCTTAGATGCTGCTAAATCCGTTCAAATCAAGATTCCGACATTGTGTCATCATCCTGATTTGCCACCTACTGCAGCTTGTGGTATTTGTATTGTAAAGGCCGGTGGTCGTATGGTGCGTTCTTGCTGTACACCTGTCGCTGAAGGGATGGAAGTGGTGACCCGTGATCCGGATATTATTGAGGCCCGTCGCACAGTTTTGAAATTGACTTTAAGCAAACACCCGAATGAATGTTTGACATGTTTGAAAAATGAAACTTGTGAACTGCGTAAATTATCAGCCGACTTTGGTATTCGTGATACAGAATTTGCGAACATTACGCCAACCAAGGAAGAAATGCCTGAAGATGATTCCACAAAGAGTATCGTTTTGGATCCACGTAAATGTATCCTGTGCGGTCGTTGTGTGGAAGTTTGTCAGAATGTGCAGAATGTGTGGGCTTTGTCCATGTTGAAACGGGGAATCAGCACTCATATTTCCCCTGCTGCTGACAGTAAATTGGCCGACAGTCCATGTATCAAATGTGGTCAATGCACTGCCCACTGTCCTACAGGGGCTTTGACAGAACGCGACGACACTCAATATGTGTGGAGCTTATTACAAGATCCAGAAAAGTATTGTGTGGTTCAAATTGCTCCAGCTGTACGTGTTGCTGTCGGGGAAGCCTTTGGGTATAAACCCGGTGAAGTCACAACAGGTAAAATCTATGCAGCACTGCGCCGTTTGGGCTTTAATGCCGTCTTTGATACCAACTTTGGGGCAGACGTCACAATCATGGAAGAAGGATCCGAATTCATTGAACGTTTTGTGAACGGGAAAGGCGCTTTGCCTTTAATCACTTCCTGCTGTCCTGCTTGGGTGGATTACATGGAAAAATATTATGGCGATATGATTCCTCATTTCTCCAGCTGTAAATCTCCACACGAAATCGTGGGCGCTTTAGCCAAAACTTACTATGCTGACAAAGTAAATGTTCCCGCAGAAAAAATGCGCGTGATTTCCATTATGCCTTGCACAGCCAAGAAGTTTGAAATCTTGCGCAGTGAAGAAATGTTCTCATCAGGTTTCCAAGATGTCGATGTTTCTTTAACAACACGCGAACTCGCCCGTATGATTAAACAGGCCGGTATTGATTTCAAAAACTTACCTGAAGAAGAAGCAGACTCCCCATTGGGTGCTTACACAGGGGCAGCCACTGTCTTTGGTTTTTCAGGTGGTGTGATGGAAGCAGCTTTAAGAACTGTTCATGCCATTGTGACAGGCAAGGAAATGCCTGAAGATGCTTTGGAAGTCAAACCTATCTTGGGATTAGACAAGGGCATCAAAGAAATGGCTATGGATTTGAACGGACAAGAAGTTCGTATTGCTGTGGCACATGGTATTGGTCATGTTCAAGCCTTGTTAGAAAAAGTACGTGAAGCCGAAAAGAAGGGTGAAGAACCTCCTTATCACTTCATTGAAGTGATGGCTTGCAACGGTGGTTGCGTGGGTGGTGGCGGACAACCTTTGGGTGTCACTGACGAAATTCGTAAAGCCCGTATGGAAGGCTTGATGAAAGACGATCGTGGATCCAAACTGCGTTGTTCTCACTTGAATCCAGACGTGAAAAAGCTTTATGATGAATTTTTGGGTAAGCCTTTATCCGAAAGATCTCATCATCTTTTGCACACCAGCTATCAAGCACGAGAGCTGTACAAAAAATAAAAAAAAGAATCCCCGCCCAAAAGGTGGGGATTTTAATTTCAACAAATTTATTGATTTTTTTTTAAAATACGCCTATTCTTTCTTGAAGAAAAGGGGAGAAAATGTCGTACGTTAAAAATATTAAAGAATTAGAAAAACTGATTGACAGGGTTCATCAGGCCCAAAAAGAATATGAAGACTTTTCAGAAGAACAAGTCAATCAAATTTTTAAAGCGGCCGCCAGCGCTGCCGATAAAGCCAGAATTGATTTGGCTGAATTAGCTGTTGCAGAAACAGGAATGGGTGTTGTAGAGGATAAGGTCATCAAAAATCATTTTGCTGCCGAATACATTTATAACAAGCATAAAAATACAAAAACCTGTGGTATCATCAGTCGTGATAAGATAAATGGGACTAAAATTGTCGCCTCACCTTTAGGGGTGATTGCAGGCATTATTCCCACAACAAACCCCACTTCTACGGTAATTTTTAAGGCTCTGATTTGTTTAAAAACACGTAACGGGATTATTTTTTCACCGCATCCGCGGGCAAAAAAATCCACGATTACAGCTGCAAAAATTATATTAGAAGCCGCCGTCAAGGCAGGAGCTCCAAAGGATATTATCGGGTGGATTGATGAACCATCTGTGGAGATGTCGCAAACATTGATGACACATCCAAAGATTCAAGCCATTTTGGCAACAGGGGGACCAGGGATGGTAAAGGCAGCCTATTCTTCTGGGAAACCAGCTCTGGGGGTTGGCCCTGGAAATGTGCCAGCGATTATTGATGAAACAGCGGATATAGAGCAAGCTGTTTCCTCTATTTTACTATCTAAAACCTTTGATAATGGGATGATTTGCGCTTCAGAACAATCAGTTATTATCGTTAAAAAAGTCTATGAGGCCGTAAAAAAGGAATTTGTGAGGCGTGGCGCCTATGTGATGAATAAAGCCCAAATGACAAAGTTGGGAAAAATCCTGTTGGATAAAAAAGGTGTCAATCCACGTATTGTAGGACAAGAGGCCACTGTCATCGCTGAATTAGCTGGCTTTAAGATTTCTGAAAACGCTAAAGTCTTATTGGCTGAACAAACAGATTTAACAACAAAAAATCCCTATGCACACGAAAAATTATCGCCTATCTTGACAATGTATAAAGCCGACACTTTTGATGAAGCCACCGAAATGGCAATTCAATTGGTACATTTAGGGGGAATGGGCCATTCTGCCGCCCTTTATACGGACGAAAGAAAGCAAGATAGAATTGATGCTTATGCTGAAAAAATGCCCACAGGACGTATCTTGATCAACAGTCCTTCATCGCAAGGGGGGATTGGCGATTTGTACAACTTTAAGCTAGAGCCATCCTTGACTTTAGGGTGTGGGTCATGGGGTGGCAATTCCGTCAGCGAAAATGTCGGTGTTAAACATCTACTGAATTATAAAACTGTGGCCGAAAGGAGAGAAAATATGTTATGGTTTAAAGTACCACCCAAGATTTATTTCAAGCGAGGATCAACGGATTTGGCTTTAAGGGAATTTGCGGGGAAGAAGCGAGCCTTTATTATCACCGACAGATTTTTATTTGACTCGGGGGCTGTGCGTACTGTGACAAATACTCTGGAAGCCATTGATATAGATTATCAAATCTTTTTTGATGTGAAACCTGATCCCACGTTATCTTCAGTAGAACAAGCCCTAACAATGGTCAAATCCTATCAGCCTGATTTATTTATTGCCTTAGGGGGAGGATCGCCCATGGATGTGGCCAAAATTATTTGGCTGATGTATGAACAACCCGAAGTCAATTTTGAAGACCTGTCCATGCGCTTTATGGATATTCGCAAGAAGATTTGTCAGATTCCTGACTTAGGAAAAAAAGCCCAGTTAGTTTGTATTCCAACAACATCTGGTACAGGCTCGGAAGTAACACCGTTTTCCATTATTACGGATGATAAAACACACGTCAAATATGCAATCGCTGATTATGCCCTGACGCCAAACATGGCGATTATTGATGCCAACTTTGTGGATGAGATGCCAAAAGGATTGACTGCTGCCGGCGGACTGGATGCATTGGTGCATTGCCTGGAAGCCTATGTGTCCACGATGGCAACGAACTATACGAATTCGTTAGCTTTGGAAGCCTTAAAACAAATTTTCAGGTATCTCCCCAAAGCCTATCAAGAAGGGGCAAAAAATCCTAAAGCACGTGAAAAAATGCACAATGCCGCCACCATGGCTGGTATGGCGTTTGCGAATTCCTTTTTGGGACTCTGTCATTCTATGGCGCACAAAATGGGAGCCATGTATAATATTCCTCATGGGATTGCCAATGCCTTACTCATCTGTCAGGTGATTCGGTTTAATGCAACTGATTGCCCCAAAAAGCAAGCTGCCTTCCCGCAATATAAAGCCCCTGAAGCCAAAGCGCGTTATGGACAAATGGCACATGTTTTATATTTAGCAGGTGAAAAGGTATCCGATGATAAAAAGGTGGATTTATTGATTAAAGCCATCCAAAAATTAAAGAAAACCTGTGGTGTTCCTGAATCAATCAAAGCCTATGGCATCAGTGAAAAAACTTTCAAAAAGAATCTGCCCCAGTTGGTACGTTTAGCCTTTGATGACCAATGCACCGGAGCGAATCCTGTCTATCCATTGATGAAAGATATTCGGCAAATCTATCTGGACGCCTTTGAAGGAAAATGCTAGCCCTTTAACAATTTTTTAATGGGGGCATAAGAACGGCGGTGTTCGGGGGTAATACCATATTGGGCAAGACCTTCCTGATGTGCCTTTGTCCCATAACCAGCATTTTTTTCCCAGCCATAATGGGGATATTTTTTGGCAAGTTCGGTCATAATTCTGTCACGAGTCACTTTCGCTAAAATACTAGCCGCCGCAATAGAAAGGCTTTTACCATCGCCCCCAACCAGTGCATATTTTTCCATATCCCAATCAGGCAAGCGATTACCGTCAATCAAGGCAACAGTAGGGGTAAAGCCCTTTTTTATGACTTCATTCAAGGCCCGCCGCATCGCCAAAAAAGAGGCCTGCAAGATATTGATTTCATCTATTTCTTGAGCTGAGGCCTGCCCAATTCCATAAATGGGTGTTGCCATAATAATTTTATCAAACAACATTTCCCGTTTGGCTGGGGTCAATTTTTTGGAATCATTGATTTGTTGAGCCAAATCATCTGGACATTTAAAACCAGACCAACCCACGCAAGCCGCCACCACCGGCCCGCACCAAGGACCACGCCCTGCCTCATCCAACCCGACAATCAGGCCCGTTTTATTCAAACTTTTTTCAAATACAAAATCAGGCATATCAGCCTTTCAGGCGAGTGCAAATATCCTCATAGGGCATCAAATGAGAAATAGGTCCCAAGGCTGCCACTGTCGGTTTTTGATTAAACAAAGCATTCGCACAATCAGCTAAATCCGACATAGACACTTTTTTCACAGCCGATAAAATTTCACGTTCAGAAACCACCCGTCCAAAGTGCAACATCATCTGAGCATTCTTATCAGCGTGCGTGGATGGATTTTCATTTTGCATTAAAAGACGAGCCTTAATTTGCGTTTTTGCTCGGTCAATTTCTGTCGTGGTTAAGGTCGTGGAAAACTTTTTAATTTCATCACACAAAACAGGCATCAATTCGGCCACCTGTTTTTCCCCTGTCCCTGCATAAATGCTGAACATTCCCGTATCAGCATCTGAATCGGAAGAAGCATGAACCGTATAGACAAGTCCCCGTTTTTCACGAATTTCTTGGAACAGACGAGAGGTCATTCCGCCCCCTAAAATCACCGCCAAAACCTTCATTGTCCAATAATTATCCGCTCCATAAGGAACACCTTCAAAGCCCAGTAAGAGATTGACTTGTTCGTGGGCTTTTGCTTCATAACTAAATCCCCCTTGATAGCAAGCAGGTTCAGCCACCTGTCCCTTATGAGAATTGACATCCATAAATAATTTTTCACATTTGTCCACAAAGTCATCATGATCAATTGCCCCAGAAGCACTGATAATCACCCGATCAGAGGTATATTGACGATGCATATATTCCAACATTTTTTTAGGTGTCATTGCTTGAATAATTTCGGCTGTCCCAGCAATACTACGACCAAAAGGTTGATTGGGATAAGCTGTACGTTCAAAGTTTTCCTCAACCACCGCTTCGGGCTGATCCTTATACATATTAATTTCTTGGATAATCACGCCTTTTTCGGTGTTCAATTCCCCAGCATCCATAGAAGCGTGCTGAAAAATATCTGAAATAATATCAAGGCCAGTATCTAAATCTTCCTTTAACAAACGGACATAATACCCTGTCATATCTTTGCCCGTATAGGCATTCATATAGCCACCCACATTTTCAATAGCAAGAGCTATATCCAAAGCCGAACGTGTGGTCGTTCCTTTAAAAGCCATATGTTCCAAAAAGTGAGAAATCCCATTTTCTGATTCAGTTTCGTACCTTGAACCGACCCCTACCCATGTTCCCAAGGCGACTGTATTAACATGCGGTAATTTTTCGGTAACCACATGGATACCGTTTTTTAAAACACTTATTTTAATCATCTATAGGCTCCAAATACAAGATTTTCAAGAATTTTTCTTTAAAGCTGTTCCATTTATCTTTGATATTTTCCTTGTCCCAATCCACCAATTTTCCCGCTTCATGAGAAGACGTATAAGCTCCAGAAAGATGATCTCTATCAATATGATACCCATCATCAATTGGTTGAAGACGTTTCAACTGGATAGAACGTTCAGAAGATAATTGCATCATCACGTAACCAGAACCGCCCCCTATAACATCTCCAGAACTAGAAGCTTCGAAACTAGCGCCCAACCAACCTGTATCAAAATTGATATAATCAATTCTAAATTGAAACGCCAAAAAAGTATTTCCAAGTTCAGTGGCATGACATTCAAAAGAAGGCGAGGTAAGTCTTATTTCCCCCTTTGGAAACAAGGTAAAATGACTGACCTTTGGAGAACATTTAGGATATTTTTCATTAGCTTTCAATTGATAATCCAAAAACAGAGAAAAACCATTTTCCAAACGTTCTTTTTGAAGAATACGAATAAAGGGAACTTGAAAGACAACCTGAAGCATATTGGTTTGACCATTAAAAGTAAGAGGTTGATTCAAACACTTTTTTGTTGAAGCATCTGCTGAACACACCAAAATTTGATTGGCATTATTCTTAAACATTTCCGTCAATTTTTTAAGCACAGACTCTTGCTCAAAAGAAGTAATTGGCTGACATATTTCTTGATTACATATCTGTGCCACAGAAGCATATCCCACAGTTCCTTTTATTAAAAGGGCTGTAAAAATAATTCCAGATTTGAATCGATTTAAATTCATTTTAATCCTTTTTTCTTTATACTAGCGATAAAAAAACTAAATTGCAAGTGTTTTTATTTCTTCACGATATTGCCACAAAGAAAGAGCCGTTAAAGCCGCTGTTTCTGCCCGTAAAATTGTGTTCCCTAAATGCCAAGAGTAAGCTTCTGCTTGTTGAAATAAGGCTTGTTCTTTTTCTGACCAACCGCCTTCTGGACCAATAAAAAAAGCAGGCGGTAAAGAAAACTTTTCCCCTTTTGTTTTTCCCCGTTCAGAAAGCCAGACAAAACTATTTTTTCCCTTTAATTTTTCCATGACTTGAGATAAAGAGTCGGGGGCAAAAAGCATGGGAATATCATTCCGTTCACATTGTTCACACGCTTCATAAATAATACTGGTTAACCGATCCATATTCACTCGTTCATTGTTGGAGCGTTCTGCCTTGATGAGATAAATCTCACTGACACCTAATTCAGTGGCCTTTTGAAGAGCGTACACAAGACAATCTCGTTTAATCAGAGATAAGCATAAAGTCGTTTTTTGACGTGTTTGTTGTGGAATAATTTGTTTTTGAAGTTCCAAATTCCAATCTTTCTTTTGTTTTTTTAATAAAGCATTCCAATCACCCTGTTGTCCATTAAAGCATACAACACTATCACCTTCTGTTTGACGCATCACGTGGGTTAGATAATGACTTTGTGGAGCTGTCAAAGAAAGTTGTTTTTTAGGGCTAAAAGAAGAATTAATAAAAAGTCGAATCATTTTTGAACCTTAATAAGAACAGCCGTTACATCATCTGCTGGCGGCATAGGAGTAGATTTAAAAAATTTATTCATTAATTCCTTCAAAGAAGAAGTCGCATCTGGTTTCTTTAAATACGGTAAAAGCATTTTCTTGAAACCAGCTACTTCCATACGATTACCAGAAACATCTGGTGTTTCTGTCAACGCATCGCTATAGAGCAATAAACCATCCCCTGGATGCAATTTTACCTTAAAATTCCTATAAGAAGGATTTTTAGAAATCCCCAAAGGCAAACCTTCAGCATGTAAAGCCAACTCTCTTCCTCGAGAAATCATCAATGGATTTGGTGAGCCTGTTCCAGAGTAAATTAATTCCATTTTTTCCATATCCCACACACCTATAGCCAAAGTCGCAAATTGTCCACGTGGCAACAATCCATGAAGTTGATCATTCATATCCTTTAAGAATTCAGCTGGATTTAAATCTTCTTTATTATATTGAGAAATCAAGGCATGTAAGCGAAATGTATTTAAAGCCGAGGCAACTCCATGACCTGAAAAATCACAAATATAGATAGCAAGTTTTGTATCTGAAATAGGGAACATTTGCCAATAATCCCCGCCTAAAATAGAAGAAGGGAAAAAGTACTGTGCAATATCAAGATGATATTTTTGACGAACTTTATCTAAACGTTCCCGTGTAGGCAATAATCCTACCTGCATTTTTTGGGCTGCCAACAACTCCTCTTCAATTTGTGTCAGTTGATTTTCCAAATGCTGAATCAGCAAATGATTTTCCAAATGTACACGAACACGTGCAAAAAATTCCAACGGATTCACTGGTTTTGTAATAAAATCTGTTGCCCCTGAACTAAATGTTTTTTCACGAGTTTCACGACTATCCACCGCTGTTTGAATTAAGACTGGAAGATTACGCGTCTGAGGATCTACCTTTAATTGATGCAAAACCTCGTACCCATTCATTCGTGGCATAGCAATATCCAAAATAATCAAATCTGGTGTAAAGGATTCCAATTTTTTTAATCCTTCAACCCCATCACCCGCCACTTCAATCTGTGTAATTCCCATCACATTTAAAAGGCGACTTAAAACTGTTTGATTACTAAGATTATCTTCCATAATCAAAACCGAGCAACTGGAAAGATCAGGACTGACCGAATTATCCCCCCCAGAAGGATCTTGATTAACATCAGCATAATGTTCTAACCAACGGGAAGCTTGAGAATCTTCTAATAGAAATGACAAAGTAATCTCTCGCCCAAAGTCATCTATCGTACATGAATCAGCCGTCCCTGCAATAATACGCAAACCTCGACCAGATTTATCTGTGGATTTTTCTTTATCCACTTTAGTCATTTTTTCATAACCAGCACCTTCATCCCGAATTTTTATTTCTAGTTTTTTCTTATCCCAACTGGCCATAATGCTGATTGATTTATGAGCATATTCTGGATCATTCAAGCGACTATGCAACAAACGTGCATATTCCACAAAGTCACGAGCCGACTGACGCATAGAACTATTCACGCATAAATTCCCGTGAATTAATCCATTAACGATAGATTCATGCAAAGCAAAGTGAATTCCTTCAAATTGTGATTTAGAAAAATGAAGCCGACGATTCAAAGCTCTGGTAAAAATTTCAGCAATGTTAGTAGAATAAATAATAGGGCAAGTAAGAAGAAAGCATAAACTATTCGGTAAAGAAATTTTACCAATTTTTTTGATAAAAGAAAGAATAGAATCGTCTTTAGATTTAACATCAATCAAAGCCGAAATTGGCATAAAAAAATGCTCAGTCAACTTATCTTCACCTAAACCTCCGCCCAATACCACCAATTTTTTAGGAAAACGCTGTTGAAGACCATTTTTAAAAAGAGGCTCACCTGTACTGGGCCATGTTTTTATGTGCATTTTTTCAGCAACACGATACACAGATTTACTTGGTACTCTATCCCCTGTTAAATAAATCATCTGTGCCCCCCCTTTTTTTTATCTTTAGAATAAAAACTTTTGTGCTTCCGCTAATTCTTCTGGCGTATTGATATCAGCGGGTGCTTCCTCAATCAACTTAACAGAAGGAACAATCAAGGCATAAATACTCATCCCGTTTTCTAAAGCTCGTAACTGTTCCAACTTTTCAATGTTTTCCAAAACACCCACCGGACTTTTGACAAAAGCTTCCAGTGCTTTACGTTTATAAACATAGATACCAATATGCCAATAAGCAAAATTAAATTCAGGCTTTTCATCCCGATTAAAAGGAACAGGTGAACGAGAAAAATATAAAGCTCGTCCATAATCTTCCCCTTCACGAAGTCCAAGAGCAATTTTAACTGTTGCTGGATTTTTAATTTGATCAAGATCTGTAATCTTCTTACCAACGGTCATCCAATCTGCCCCTGTTTTTTCCAACAAATCCACCAAACGTAAATTGAGTGCAGGATCTACATTAATACCATCCCCTTGAAAGTTCACAACGGTATCATACTTTTGTCCACTGGGGTCAATTTCATTCATCGCTGCTACAATTCTGTCCGTTCCAGAAGGCAAACTGGCATCCGTTAAAATCGCCTTTGCCCCAAAAGTTTTAGCTAAATCCACAATCTCTTTATCCCCAGCCGCAATATAAACATCTTCTGCTGGATGTACTTTAATAGCGTGTTCATAAACATGTTGAATCAAAGGCTTTCCATTAATAAGCGCCAAGGGTTTATTTGGCAACCGTGTAGATTTTAAACGTGTCGGAATTAAAACAGCAACTTTTGTCATTTCATCTCCTTATTTTTGTTCTGAAGAAATAGGTTGATCAGGTACCACGGGAGCCTGCACCGTCGGTTGGGGAGTCGATAAAACAGGAGTAGAAGTCGGCTGCGCCTTTGAAGGTACAACAGGTGATGCCATCTGTGGCATTGGTGTACTAACTGGTTGTTGAGGTTGAGAGGACTGTTGAACAGGAATCGGAGCGGATTGAGGTTGAACCGTCGGGACTGGTGTAGTCGGTACTTGAGTAACAGGTACTGGCGTAGCCACCGATGGAATCGTTTCAGAGGGTTGAGAAACATCTTTATTTTTCACACTAAATCCAACAGCCTCAGCAATGTTAGAAAAGTTTTTTTCTTTCAGAAAACGTATCAATTTTTGATGAATTTCAGCCACACAATTAGGCCCCGCAAAAGTCAATGTTGCCACATCTAGTTGAATCAAAGAAGCCCCAGCATAAATTTGCGCCAAAGCATCTTCCGCTGTAAAGACCCCTCCACATCCAACAATGAGCAATTGCCCCTTTGTTGTTTCATAAATTTGACGAATCAAATTGACTGTTTGTTCTTTCACTAAAGCCCCCGTCAACATACCAACATGTTCATCCTTTAAACCAGATAGCTGTAAAAGGGTATTTTTTGACATAGACAAAGGACCAGCCACAACAACACCATCTACTCCACCGTCCACTAAATTACGAGCTACTAAAGGAATTTCCTTTACATTCAAATCCAATGGAATTTTCACTAAAATAGCAGGTGTTTGAATAGGCGCAGCAATACGTACTGCTTCCTTAACAGCTTTTATCATTGGTACCATTGTGGAAGCATCCACAACCAACATTGAAAGTTCCGAATTAGGATGCGATAAATCCAAAGTAATAAAATCACAATAAGGGGCTATTTTTTGTGCCATCAAAACGAATTCTTCCTGATAGGTAAAATGGCGTCCTTGCTTAATGTTCTGTTCCTCAGATTCTGCGGGAATTACCAAGTCGATCCCAATAAAATGGGGAAGATAACGACGTTTAACAAACCATGGCAACATCTTTAAAATACCAGGATTTCTAAAACCTAAACTTTGAACCAAAATAGATTTCTCTTTTTTAAAATAATAGGTTTGTTTAACGGGTAATTCCTTTTCTAAAGTATAGGGGCCAAACGTCCCAAATCCGTAACCGAGTTGCATTAAATGATCAATCACATTCCCTTTTTTATCCACACCACCAGCAATTCCAATAGGAGTATTAAACGTATGTCCCCATACTTTTATTGCTAATTCTGGACAACGAACTACAGTCTTTCCGAACGAACCATCACGAAGTCCCATGTACATTATTTTATTGGCCCACTGTGGACGAATACGCAGTACAACCCACCAAAAAATTTTAAATAAAACATTTCCAGAAACAGATTTGGACTCCCCCGCCATTGTTATGCCTCCTCTTTATATTTAATTTTCAACTCTTCTTTACGTTCTGGGGTTATTTTTTGGAATAACACCTCAGGTGCCGTAAAGGTATCCCCTTCTTTCAGAGATTTTAATAAATTTTCAGCTTTGTCTGTTGGCCATGAAAAATCTTTTGATCCAAACAGAGCCAATATTTCTTCCGCCTTTGCCGGCATCACAGGAGCCGATAAAACCCCAAACAAACGAATAAGATTCAACCCAATATTCAAAACTGTTCCAGCACGAGACTTATCCACCTTAACTGCTTTCCAAGGT
Source organism: Alphaproteobacteria bacterium (assembly GCA_045617605.1). Lineage (GTDB taxonomy): Bacteria > Pseudomonadota > Alphaproteobacteria > CAAHEQ01 > UBA3637 > UBA3637. Next base: position 30,479 of record JAZLIX010000031.1, read on the forward strand.
TCAGTTTTTGCAATGTAGTTATTGCCACTCACCCAAATTTCACGCAAATCAGCTAAGGCCTTACGAATTTCTAAAGCCTCCATATGATCCGTATATTGTTTAATCAAGGTATCCAAAGTAGTAAAAAGTTCTTTTTCGATATCAGTAATTTCACCTAAAGCAGGTACTTGAGTACCAAAATCCTTTGTCGTCATTTTTGTTACACGATTGATAAAGTTACCCAACACATCATTTAAGTCTTTATTGATTGTGGTCGTAAATGTTTCAAACGAAAAAACAGCATCATCTGATTCAGGTGAATTTGCTAAAATCCAATAACGCCAATAATCTGCTGGAAATTCTTTCAAGGCATCATCCAAAAAAACACCACGATGTTCAGATTTTGAAATTTTTCCTCCTGCAAAATTCAACCAACTGGTCCCCTTTAAACAAGAAACCTGTGTCCAATTTTCACCAGAACCATACAACATTCCCGGAAAGAAAATAGAATGGAAAGGAATATTATCTTTACCCATAAACTCAGTATGAACCACATTTTCAGAATTTAACCACCAATCTTCCCAATGACGATTTTGTGGATCTTTATCTGACCATTCTTTTGTTATACCAATATACCCAATAGGAGCATCAAACCACACATAGAAGACTTTATCTTCATAACCAACACGAGGCACTGGAAAACCATTTTTTAAATCACGTGTAATACCACGAGGTTGCAACCCTTCTTTCAGCCATTTTTTAGCAGTTGTATAAGCAATATCTGGCCACAGCCCTTTTTTGGTATCCACCCAACTTTCCAAATGAGATTGCATCTTATCCATATCAACATACAGATTTTTAGTATCTTTAAAAACAATACTGTGACTACCGGAAATAGTACTGTAAGGATTCTTTAGTTCTTCAGGTTCTAACAATTTTGTACAATTTTCACATTGATCTCCTTTGGCTTTTTCATAACCACAGTAAGGACAGGTTCCCCCCACTTGGCTATCTGCCAAAAATTGTTTATCATCCGTACAATAAGCCTGTTTAGTCGTCTTTTCGCTAATGTATCCATTTTTATTTAAACCTTCATAAATACGCCAGGTCATTTCTTTATTTTGTTCGGAATCCGTATTACCAAAAGCATCAAAAGAAAGTTCAAATCCATCGTAAACTTTTTTGTGTTCATTATGATATTTTTGAATGTATTCTTTTAAAGACAATCCTTCTTGAATAGCCCCAACTTCAATCTTTGTCCCATGAACATCCGTTCCACCGACGAACAACACATCTTTCCCCGTTGCACGTAGATATCTGGCATAAAAGTCTGCATTCAGCATTGCTCCAGCCAAATGACCTATATGAGGAACACCATTGATATAGGTTAAAGCACTGGTAATTAAATATTTCTTTTTCATTTAAAAACTCCTTTTTTGTTTATTTTACCCAAAATAAAAAGAAAGTGCAAGTCATGTTTTATAAAAAGTCTTGATTTTTTCTTTTAAAAAGCGTATAATAAAAACAGTTTAAACATAAAAACTTTCTGGAAAGGAGAGCAAATGGCTCGCGTTACTGTTGAAGAATGTATCAAAAAAGTCCCTAATCATTTTAATTTGGTCTTATTGGCTGCCAATCGAACAAAAGCTTTAGAAGCAGGTATTGCTCCCACTTTACAACGGGAAGATGACAAAAATACTGTTTTGGCTTTACGTGAAATTGAAGCCGGTACAGTTGATCCAAAACAATTAAACGAAAACGTCATTGCAAATATGCAGAAGTTTGCTGTTTCTCAAGAAGAAGGATTAGAAGCCGAAGATTTGAAGGAAGTGGATGCTGAATTGGCTGGGGAATCCCCAATGTATGCAGATACTGAATTCGTTGAATCTGATGCTTTCCAAGTAGTTCACGACAATCAAGTAGATGCCTAAAGCTTAAAAAAACGCAACCAAGGGGGAAGGGATGCGTCAATATGAACTGATTGAAAAAGTAAAGTCTTATGATAAAAACGCTGATGAAGAAGCTTTGGCGCGCGCTTATGTGTTGGCCAGTAAAGTGCATCATGATCAGAAACGTGAATCGGGTGAACCCTATTTTTATCATCCCACTTCGGTAGCACAAATTCTGACCGAATATAAAATGGATGCCGATACCATTATCGCTGCTTTATTACACGATACAGTGGAAGATACACCGACTGCCTATGAAGACATTGAAATGTTATTTGGAAAAGATATTGCTAATCTGGTAGAAGGAGTAACAAAACTTTCTAAAATTCAATTGATAGGTGAAGACGCCAAGCAAGCTCAAAATTTTCAAGAACTAGTCCTAGCCACCAGCAAAGATGTGCGTATATTAATGATTAAAATGGCCGACAGATTACATAATATGCGTACCCTTTATTGTTGCAAAAGTCCCGAAAAAAGAAAGCGAGTAGCAACAGAAACTTTAGAAATTTATGCCCCTTTAGCAGAACGAATTGGCATTCACAAAATTCAAGCAGAGTTGGAAGATTTAGCCTTTCAAAATTTGTATCCAGATACTTATAAAAATATTCAAAAGCCACTAGATGATTTAAAAATAAAAGGTCAATTAAAATTAGAAAAAATAAGGCGTCAAATTAAAACAATTTTGTCTAAAAATCATTTAAAGGTGAAAGTGGTAGGCAGGACTAAGACACCTTATTCAATTTGGAAAAAATTAAAAACACATAATAATTCATTAGAAGAAATTTTCGATTTAATCGGTATCAGAATTTTAGTCAAATCCATCCCTGAATGTTACCAAACCTTAGGGATTATTCACACCCATTACAAAATGATTCCAGGTGGACGCTTTAAAGATTACATATCCACCCCAAAAGACAGTGGATATCGTTCCTTACATACCAGTGTTATTGCCCCAGATAATCAACGATTAGAAATTCAAATTCGTACTTTTGAAATGAATGAAGAAGCTGATTTTGGAATTGCCGCTCATTGGGAATATAAAGAAGGAACAAATCGGGATGCAAAAAAATATGCTTGGATGCGAGAATTATTAAGCTTGATTAAATCATCCAAAAATCCAAAAGAATTTTTGGAACGTACCAAAGTTTCACTCTATCAAGATAAAATCTTTTGCTTTTCAAATAAAGGAGCGGTGTATTCCTTGCCTAGAGGAGCAACGGTCAGAGATTTTGCCTATTTATTCGGAACTGAAACAGGTAACAATTGTATTGGGGCTTTGGTCAATGGCAGTAAAAAGAATCCGGCCGATGTATTAAATGATGGTGAATCTGTACAATTAATTCAAGGAAAAGAAAATTCTGTCAATAAAAAGTATCTGAATGAAGTTATCACAGCCAATGCAAAATCACTTATTAATACTTATTTAAGTCAGCAAGAACAAGCTCAAAAAGAAGAAAAAGTAATTCAAGAACTGACACGTCAAGCTGAAGAATATCATTTTACTTTTCAAAAAAATGACTTGCTACGTACCGCTCATCAAATGGGATATCAAGATGTATCTCAATTACTCAATAATTTGGATCAAAAAAAGGAATCCTATACCCATGTTTTAAAAACAATGCATCCTGAAATAAAATCATCCTTTTACCAACGAACACTGAATCTATTTCAAAAATGGACAAATCGTAAAAAAACAACCCTGATTTTAGGGTTAAAGCCTGAAGATAAATTTACATTGGCAACTTGTTGTCATCCTGTGGTGGGGGAATCCATTGTAGCAATCAGGCAAAATAAAAAAACATATACTATTCATACACGTGATTGTCACAACTTAAGTAAGTATAAACGCTTCCCTGAAAAATGGGTTGCTGTGGAATGGAATTTATCCGAAAAAAATAACAATCCTCAACCGGCTCGCTTAAAAATTATTTGGAAGACAGGACCTGCTACGATGGGTGATGTGCTTAATTTACTCAATCGAGAAAAAGCAGATGTTTTGCATATGAATACTTTGGCACAAAATGACAAGGCAACCGAAATAATGGCAGACATTCAGGTTAAAGATCAAAAACATTTAAACAAAATTTTGGACGTTTTAAAACGTCAGTCCAAAATTATTTCTGCTGAAAGAGAGAGTGGTTTATGATTTTGGGAATTGGGGCAGATATTATTGATTTTAAACGTTTTAAAAGTGCCACAAAAAAAGCACCTATGTTAATTCAACGGGTTTTTACCGAAAAAGAAAGAAGTGCTGCTTGTAAGTTAAGTGAAAAAAGAAAGCTTGCTTATTATGTTAAGCGATATGCCGGAAAAGAAGCTCTTTCAAAAGCTTGCGGAACTGGGATTGGTAAAGATATAGGTTGGCAGGATTTAGAAATCTTAAATGATAAAAAGGGAAAACCTGTGGTCAAATTAAGCGAAAAAGCCTTAAAATTTTTACACAAAAAATTTAAAACAAAAAAAATAACACCTTTTATTTCCTTAAGTGATGAACAAGAAATTGCTCTGGCCTTTACCATCTTAACAAATTAAATTTTTCTTCTTGCCTTTCAAAAAAAGGTATGCTAGAGTAACCTCAGGTTTATTAAAAAAAGGAGAAAAATAATGATTCTAACTTTAATTATTTTAGTTGTTTTAGTTTTATATATTATTTCCGTTTATAACGGTTTGGTTGTCGCACGTCAACGTGTCAAAGAAGCGTGGAGTACCATTGATACTCAGCTGAAACGTCGTTATGATTTAATTCCCAATTTATTGGAAGTGGTCAAAGGGTATGTTAAACACGAAAAAGAAACTTTACAGGCCGTCATTGAAGCCAGAAATTCAGCTATGAACGCCACTACAACAGCACAAAAAGGAAAGGCTGAAGAAACCTTATCCGGTACTTTAAAATCTATTTTTGCCTTAGGGGAAAGTTATCCTGACCTGAAAGCCAACACAAACTTTTTGGAATTGCAACGGGAACTAACTGACACAGAAGATAAAATTCAAGCCACTCGTCAATTCTATAATACTGTGGTTTTAACATTAAATACAAAAATTGAAATGTTCCCCAGTAATATTTTTGCCAATTTGTTCCACTTTGAAAAAGCCCAATTTTTTGAAATGGATGAAGCCGAAGCAAAAGCGGCAAAAAAAGCGCCAACTGTAAAATTTGATTAAGATGAAACCCACAGATATTTACGGTCATATTGCCCAAAATAACAGGAAAATAGCAGGTCTTATCCTGCTGTTTCCTGTGGCTTTGGCTGTCTTTATCTATGCTTTCTTTTTTTTGTTATCTTTGTTAGGGGAAACACCTTTTGATCAAGCCATTCAAGATTCCAATGAAATTTTTGTGGGTGTTGTTCCGATTATATTAGGTCTATGCTTTATTTTTACCCTGATTTCATTTGGCTTTGGCGATAAAATGATGTTAGGGTTTGCTGGGGCCAAAATCTGTCCTGATAATAAAGAGCATTTACAAGTTTATCGTGCGGTGGAAAATTTAGCCTTAAAAGCAGGTATTCCAACCCCAAAGGTCTATTTGATTCCAGATGAATCTTTGAATGCTTTTGCAACAGGATATTCGCCTAAAAGTGCCTCAATTGCTTTAACAACAGGTATTGTTAAAAAATTAGAGCCGATAGAATTAGAGGCAGTTATTTCCCATGAAATGGGCCACGTGATGAATCGGGATATCCGATTAAATATGTTTGTCATTACAGGAATCGGCGTCATTGGCATGTTAGGGGAAATTTTAGTCCGTACCTCTGGTCATAGCCGCAGTTCCAATAAAAAAGGAAATGCTGCCGGCTTATTTATCATGATTGGCTTGGCCCTGTTATTATTCCGATATTTGATTGCCCCCTTTATTCACATGGCTTTATCACGGTCACAAGAATTTCAAGCAGATGCTACAGGGGCCTATTTAACCCGGCATCCTAAAGCGTTGGCAAGCGCCTTAAAGAAAATAGCCATTGATCCACGTGTAGAAGCATTGGATTCATCCACTCAAATGGCTTGTGCTTGTATTTATAATCCCTTGAAAAAAATCGGAGGATTATTGGATACGCATCCCCCAATTGAAGAACGCATCAAACGTTTGAATGAAATGATTTAAAAATAGTTTTGGATAGATTTAAAAGTCTCCTTGGCAAATTGCAGACAATGACTTGTTGCAAAAGAGTTCCAACTGGAAAAACCTGCCCACCCTTTCAAGACAAAAGACCACAAAAAACCAATGATGAAAAGATTCGCCCCAGGAATAAAGAACATTGAAAACAAATAGCCCGCTTTTTTAAAATCAGTTTGTTCAGAATGAATCTGATAAAAATTAGAAACAATATGATATCCTACCAATGCCCCAAAAGTCATAATATACCATAGGGGAAAAATCTCCCCCCGATATTCAAACCAAATCCCCCC
>JAZLIX010000032.1:0-9958 GCA_045617605.1 Alphaproteobacteria bacterium
AGGAGGTGACGGTATTTTTGCACGTGCTGCCAGCATCCTCAAAACAACGTTTAAAAACGTTCGTATGGTTGTGTACGTGTTGGGCGCATTCGGATTGATTGGTATTGCCTGTGCTGCTATTTTGGGTAAAATGCAATTCAAATGGTTGGCTTACTTGGCCATTGGTTTGGCAATTGTGGCCGCCGCTGACGGTGTTATCAACTACGCCATTCATTCAAACAACATGGCTGAGGATTATACGGGTATTGGTGAAACCGGATACGAATTAAATTAAAATCACATGTTCCCAATGATGAATTCAAAGACATTTTTAAAAACAATTTGCCGATTGGTCATCATTGGGATTTTTTTATTATCCAGTTTTAATGCTTTCGCAGCAACAAGTAATGGTGTTTTTACTCAAGCCTACGAAACGATTAAAACCACTTTTGTTCAGGCACGTAATGTTGTTTATGTCGTCAGTGGTTTTGGGTTAGTAGGCATTGCTACTGCAGCCATTTTCGGAAAACTTAGTTTTCGTTGGTTAGCCATGATTTGTATCGGCTTAGCCACTTTAGCTGCCGCAGATAAAATCGTGGATTATTCCATTCAAAATGGCATCAATATTCCCGATGAATCCGAAGGTATCGGCGAAGACGATTTTGAATTAAACTTACAATTTGATAATTAATTATAAATTTGCTTTTTGTGGGTAAAAAGAGTATACTTTTCCCATGACAAGTTTATTTGAAACACTGACACAAAAACCACTGGCAGACAGACTGCGCCCCACCCATTTAGATGAAGTGGTGGGACAAGATCATCTGTTGGGCGAAAAAGCCCCCTTGGCCCGCATGATTCAGAATCAAAAGCTGTCCAGTTTTATTTTATGGGGCCCCCCTGGCTGTGGCAAAACAACGATTGCCCGCATTTTAGCCGAAACAGTTCACCTAAAATTTGTTCAACTGTCCGCTGTTTTTTCTGGGGTCGCCGACTTACGTAAAGTGTTTGAAGAGGCTAAGCGCACACGTTTATCCGGTCAAGGAACATTATTGTTTGTGGATGAAATTCACCGTTTTAATCGGGCGCAACAAGATGGCTTTTTGCCCTATGTAGAAGACGGAACTGTCATTCTGGTTGGTGCGACCACCGAAAACCCCAGCTTTGAACTGAACAGCGCTTTATTATCCCGTTGCAAAGTCTTTGTCTTGAATCGGTTGGATAAAAAGGCCTTGGATACGTTGACCGAGCGGGCTGAAAAAATTATGGAAAAACCTCTGCCTTTGGATGATGTCGGCCGAGAGTATCTGACGACTTTGGCGGATGGGGACGGACGGTACTTTATCAATTTGATTGAGGCTGTTTATCAATATGCCACCCCTGATGAAATTTTGGATAAAGCAGAGTTGGAAAAACTATTGCAAAAACGTTTACCAAATTATGATAAAGATCGTGAGGGACATTATAATTTGATCTCTGCCCTGCACAAATCTTTGCGTGGCTCTGACCCTGATGCAGGACTTTATTGGTTGGCAAGAATGGTTTCGGCCGGCGAAGATATGAAATATATTTTACGCCGACTGACACGCTTTGCCAGTGAAGATGTCGGCATGGCTGACCCGCAAGCCTTGGTGCAAGCCATCAATGCCTGGAACAGTTATGAACGCTTGGGCTCCCCCGAGGGTGATTTAGCGGTGGCAGGACTCGTGGTTTATTTGGCAACAGCCCCTAAATCCATTGGTGTTTATCGGGCGTGGAATCAAGCCGTCCAAGTGGCCCGAGAAACAGATTCCCTGATGCCCCCAAAACATATTTTAAATGCCCCCACCAAATTGATGGCTGAAGTCGGCTATGGCAAAGGCTATCAATATGACCCTGATACCAAAGACGGCTTTTCAGGACAAGAATACTTTCCAGATGAAATCGGCCACAGGACATTTTATCGCCCAATGGAACGGGGTTTTGAACGTGAAATCCAAAAGCGTTTGGACTATTGGAACGCTTTAAGAAAAAAGAAGAAATAAAATCAATCTTCGTAGGTCGGGTTTTGCTTGCGCTCTGCTGCACGCACCACATTTTCCAACAACATGGCAACTGTCATAGGCCCTACTCCCCCTGGAACAGGTGTAATGGCAGAAGCGATTCCTTTGACATCTTCGGTTTTGACATCCCCCACTAACGAGCCGTCTGGTTGCTTGGAAATACCGACATCTATGACGATTGCCCCGGGTTTAATATCGGCGCCACCGATTAAACCTGCCTGTCCTGTTGCCACCACCAAAATATCTGCCATCCGAGTTAACGAGGGCAATTCCACCGTCTTAGAATGTGCCTGTAACACCGTACAATGCTTGGCCAACAACAGCTGAAACAAAGGCTTTCCCACCAACCGAGAACGCCCCACAACAACCGCCAATTTCCCCTCTAAATTCGGCTCAACAGATTCAATCAATTCCATACATGCCTGAGGTGTACAAGGCACCATTTGAGGTTGACCGCTTAAAAGATGCCCCAGGTTAAAGGTGGTCAAACCGTCCACGTCTTTTGTGGGATCAATGGCTTCCAAGATATTACTTTCCGTCAAATGACTGGGCAAAGGCAACTGAACCAAAATACCATCCACCTCAGCTGATTGATTCAAGCTTTCAATCAAATCCAACAATTCCAATTCAGGTATTGATTCTGGTAAATGATGCACGCGCACCTCTATCCCGATAGAGGCCCCTGCCTGTTCTTTATGACGGACATAAACGGCACTGGCCGGATTATCGCCCACCCAAATCACATCCAAGTGAGGAGGCGTTAACAAACGCTCCACTCTTTTCTTTAAGTCTGCTCTTTTTTCTGTTGCTAATTTTTTTCCATCAATCATAATTGTTTGCATTTTACTCCTTATACTCAATAACGGCCTTACGTTTTTCAGCCTCTAACAACCGACGAGACAACAACTCCATTTGTTCCATTTCTAATTGTTGCCGAACCTCTTCCTCTGTCGGTAAAATACGTTGTGATTTCACATCACATTTCATAAAGAACAATTGGCCTTGTGGGACACGAACAGGCCCCACCACTTCATTGACAGCAACGGGCGTCATTAAATCACGTAATTCATCTGGCAACTGTGCCGGATCTGTCCAGCCTTGTTGAATTGATTCTGGCACTCCTTCTTTTTTCAAATTTTTCATAAAAGCATCACAATTTTTAGAGGCCATAATCTTATTAAATTTTGCGCCTTCTTCTTGTCCCCCTTGAGCCAATTCCCATAACATAATAGAATCAGTTGTAATGGGCATTTTTTTATCCACCATCACAATCAAAGCATAGCCCCCTTTGACTGCCAAAGGACGAGAGAGTTGCCCCACAGGCATTTCCCGTAAAATAGGAGCCACATCTTTTCCATAATGATTTTCCGAAATTTGTCCCACTCGACCACCAGATTTGGCCGATTTTGCTTTTGAAAATTTTCGTGCTAAATCCGTAAAAGAACTGGCGCCAGATTGTAATTCTTCCCATAAGCTTTGGGCTTCATCCAAACTGGGAACAATAATTTCTGCTACGGTATAACTAGCTTTAGCCATATCAGATTTGATTTGTTTTAAACGAGCTTGAATAGCTGGCTTTGGAACCTGATTTTGAACCACATCCGATTTAGACCGAATATGCTGTAACCATATTAAATCTGCATAAACTTGTTTACGAAGCATCTCAAAAGAAACACCCTCTTCATCCAGTAAACGTTTTAATCCCCCCACAGACATCCCATTTTGTTGTTCCAGATGAACAATTGCATCATTCACTTCTCTGTCTGTCAACGAAACATTCAAGTCTTTTCCTTTTTGAGTTTTTAGCAATTCTTCAATCAAACTATCCAATGCTTTTTGTTTTAATTGTTTTTCGGACATAGATTCATAGACCGAGGGTTGCTGTACCTTTAACAATTTCCCTTGCATTTCAATATCCCAATCTGAAACAGGAGTATCATTAACAATCGCCCGTATATTTCCAGCTTGAACTGAAAAAGCCATAAAACAAAGTGTACCTAGCAAAAGTTTTTTCATTATTTACCCCCTAGTGTTTTTAAATAAAGACGAAAATTAACAGAAGTATCCCCACGATAGTTTCTGTCTTGTGTAAAGGATTTTGAAAGCCCTACCTCAAAAGTAGTACATTCGTTATCATAACGCAAGATGGCTTCACTTTCCAACGGACCTCTTTGATCACGAATCAAATTATAACGATATCTGGCCTCGGCTGAAAAATTTCGAGTTAATTGAGAACGCCCATAAAAAGTCACTTCCCGTTTTTCAGAAAAAGATTGATCCCCTAACTGATAAGCATCCTGAAATAAATAATTTACCCCTAAACGTAAAGGGTTAGCTCCAACTTCAAAAGTAAAGTCATTCTTATGAGCTTTCCAATCTTTTTGATCCAACCGAAAACGATAGGTTAAACTAGCCCATTCGTGTGTTAAACGAAGCCGTCCAACGTAATCAGACAGATGATTTTCATACCCCATCACATCCTGTAATTCATTTTCATCTTTTAAAACATAAGTTTGTCCAAATAAAGCCTGAAAAGAACGATTTTTTTGATGACCAAAAACTGACCATTGAACACCATAATTCACTCGAGAACCCGATTCCACACGATCATACCCTGAAAAACGATTCGTTGAAAATAAATTAGTATCCGAAAAATCAAACACCGAGCTATCCTGATTAAAAATTTTATCCGGATTAGATCCATTTGCCCCCACAATAATTTGCGCAATCGGTTCAATAATTTGGGTCGCCCATTCCCCTGTCCGCGCCAAAGGATATCCCAAAGTCAAAATAGCTTGAGGAAAAACACGTCCTGCCAAATAAGAATCATTTTGTGCCTTGTTAGCAATATCGTATTTCCCTGTATCAATAAAATAACCATCCAAACGCACTTTTCCTTCCATTGTGGCAGTTATCCCTGATGAACTGATATAAGGTAATCTCAAACCTTGTGTAAAAGACAAACGATTAGATTTAAAATGATCTCGATTATTAATCAGGGCTGTATCCACTGATGAAAAAGCCACCAATCCATTTTCCGTCAAAGGTATCGTGGTATAATCCAAATGAGCAATAGGCAACACAACCGGAATTGAATTGGAACCAACTTCTTCATACAAGCTTTGAAAACTTAAAAGTTCAGCATTTCCCTGTAACCGTGTCCCATAATATTCTCCGCCCAAATAGGAAGTTAAAAAAGAATCCGTTTCTGTAATCCCATCAATTTTATAACGTCTGAAATAAGTATCAGAAGTGGTCTTAAAATATTGTCCAGAAAAATGCCAATTGCTATTAGGATCATAATCAAAAGTAGCCTTAATATGTCCTTGATTTGACCCATCCTCATCACGCGTTAAACTGGCATCTATATCCATTTTACTTTCCGAAAAAAGCCCTTGATATTTTAGTAATCCTAATGGATCATGAGTTGCGGAAATTTGAGGAGTAATTGTTAAATTTTGATTTTCAGCAAAATTTACAAAAAAAGGCAATAAAATGTGACTTTTCATTTCGGAATTACTCCCAAAAGATGGAAGCAAAAAACCCGTTTTACGCTTAACAGTCAAATCCGGAATTTGAAAATACGGAAACCATGCTACAGGAACATCCTTTACTTCAAAAAACATATTCCAAAAACGTAAAGTTTGAGCAGAAACATCATTTTCAATCGTGTTAGCAGATAAACGCCATAAAGGACTTTTGTCTTCACAAACATCACAGGGCGTATAACTAGCGTTTTCAAACAGAGTTTCTTCCCCTTTATCTCGACGAATAATTTTGTCTGTGGACAAGTGCGTACCATCAACTAAATCTACTTCTGCAGAGCCTGTAATAATTTCGCTATCATTGGGAAACAAATGCACTTGACTGGTTTTAGCTTTCGTTCCATCAGATAAAGTCAGATAAGCCCCCTCAGGCACATGAACTATATTTTGATTTTTATCATAAACAATTTTTTCAGTTTGAATAACCGATCCATTTTGTTTTAAAACAACATTACCGGAGGCTTCTACTTCTCCTGTTTTTTGATTAAAACTTAAATGGTCGGATTCAAAATCAACAGGCTGATCTTTTTGAATCGATTTAGTATCCACATGCATCATAGCATCAGCGGAACTTGTGAAAAAAAGAAGCCCTGCTATCAGTACCGATAATTTTTTTTTAAAAGATTTTCGAACCTGTTCTCGTTTAAATAATTTTTTTACAATCAAAATAGGAACCAAAATGTTTCCACCCGCTAAAATCAAAAACCATAGATTCTTACCTGCCATATTGTCAAAAGCCAGCTCCAATGTCTGTACCAACAAAGCACATCCTACCACCAAATTGACACGCCCCGAATTTCCCCGACGGCTGTAAGTTCCCAATAAGACTGCCGATAAAGCCAACAAAGCAAAAACAAAATTATAAAAAGGCATGGTCAGTCTTTTAAAAGCCTCAACCTTATATTTACGCCACAAAGGGATACTGGGGGCTTTATCCTGGGGAAGCGTCAATAAATACCACACCCCCATTTCACGCGCATCTTTTGTACGCGTCCCAGCCTTACGTCCTTGATCAGAAAAGCTCATGGTATATTGATCAAACTTTAAAACAGAGTATTGTTTTGTTTTGGGATTAAATTCTTGGCGTACCCCCTGTCCAAAAAGAATATCCAACCCCTCGGAAGTTTGAAATAAATGCCCTGTATCTGCCACCAAAGTTGTCTTTTTTCCATTTTTGATTTCATACGCCAAAACCCCTTTAACACCCCCATCAGGCAAACGTTCCCGAACATACACCATTTTACCTTTTCCAAAGGAATTAAATTGACCTTCTTGCAACAAAACTTGCGACAAATTATTTTGGATTTTCCATTTCATTTCACGAATCTGACCCGTACTCCATGGAATAACAAAAAAGCTTAAAAAGAACCCCACCACTGTTAAAACACCCGCCATCCTCAGCACAGGGCGCATCAGCTGTTTTCCACTCATCCCCACAGCCTTTAAGACCATTAATTCCTTGTCTGACTGCATACGGATGAAAGTAAATAAAGTAACCGCAAACAATGCCAAAGGCATCAAAATCTGTAAAAAATTAGGCAAAACTAGCAGTGTCATTTCCAAAAAAATGCCAACAGAAACACCCTTTGTCACAATCATATCAATCATTTTTAAGGATTGTGTCAACCATATCAAAATTGTCAGACTTACCAAAATCAGCGTAAATCCAACCACTAATTGCCGTAAAATGTATTTATCAACAATTTTCATCATTTTCCTTCAGGCTTTTATTATACGCCAGCGGATGAGATTTTTCAACAATCTTTTTTAAATGATCCGACAAAATATGCGTGTAAATTTCAGTTGTAGCGATATCGGCATGCCCTAACATTTTTTGAACAGACCTTAAATCAGCCCCATGTGCCACCAAATGTGAAGCAAAAGAATGCCGAAAAACATGCGGAAAAACCTTATCAGAATCAATTCCTATCTCCACAGCCAGCTTTTTTAATTCCTTGAAAAAAGCCCCCCGCGTTAAATGTCCTGATTTAGAAAGTGTGGATGGAAATAACCAGCGACTGGTACGTTTTAATTTTCGATCGCGATAAGTTGAAATCCATTCTTGTAATGCCGTTGAGGCATGTTCGTTTAAAGGAACAATCCTCTCTTTTGACCCTTTTCCAACAATAAACAAATGTTTTTCTTCAACATTAAAAGCGTTTAAGGGAAGTCCAACCAATTCACTCACCCTTAGCCCTGAAGCATAAATTACTTCCAACAAAGTATAAAGACGCCGACTATCACTGCGAGCTGATTGAATCAGCTCTAATACTTCCTCTTCCGTCAAATATTTAGGTAAACTTTTGGGGATTTTAGGCACTTCCACATAATCACAAGGATTTTCTTGAATCCGATTTTCAGAATACAAAAAACGATAAAATTCATGAATAGCTGACAGATGCCGACTTTGTGTCCTTGGGGATACTTTTAAGCTGTGCAGATAAGTTAAATACCCCCTTAAATGTTCGCCAGATAAAGATAAAACATTTTGATGAGTGGCCTCTAAATACTTAAAAAAATACGTTAAATCACGCTGATAAGCCTCTATCGTATTCAAGGAAGAACCACGTTCTGCCTGCATCATTTCCAAAAAAGCATTGATATCATCAATGGACATAATGTTTTAATCGGCTTCAAACACTATTGTTTTTTGAACTGTTTTTGGGGTCGGTTGAAACTCACAAAAACTTAAAACACTTACAGCCACAACGATAACAAGCAAAGTTATCACAAACCATGGCATTTTTCTTTTTGATTCTGTAAAACGCATTTTTTCCTCCTAAGCTGGACAATTTTTTAAAAACGTGTTATAGTTATAGCATGAGTCAAAAATTATTACAATCAAAAATTCTTCTTCTGGTCGGAATGATGGGGTCTGGCAAGACTAGTGTTGGTCGTTTATTAGCGCGTAAATTAGGTTTGCCTTTTGTGGACAGCGATAAAGAAATTGAAAAATCAACTGGTTTTACAATATCAGATTTATTTGCTCGCTATGGAGAAGAAGAATTTCGTAAGGGTGAAGAAAAAGTCATGGCACGATTATTGGAAGGAAAACCTTGTGTTCTATCTTCTGGAGGGGGAGCATTTTTATCAGAAACAACCCGAGAACTGGCCAAACAAAAAGCTCTATCTATTTGGATTAAAGTAGATGCAGAAGTGATTTCTAATCGTACACAGGGACGCACACATCGCCCCTTAGTCCCTTCAGAAGATAATCAGGCTATCATTTTACAATTTTTTCAAAAATCAGCTCCTTTCTTTGCAGAAGCCGATTTAACAGTGGATTCCTTTGATGAACATCCGAACAAAACCGTTATTCGTTTGTTGAAAGAATTAGAAAAAATGAAAGTAGTTTCTCCTTATCATCCCAAGAGGTTTAAATGAGTTATTTTATTCTGTTTATTTTATTGGTATTATCCTTTTTCTTTTCAGGTTCGGAAACAGCTTTAACGGCCATTTCATTATCCTTGTTGAATGGACGTGCCGAAAATGGAGATAAGACCGCCAAAATTTTAATGGAAATGAAGCAAAAACCAGACACCTTACTGGGAACTTTGTTATTAGGTAATAACATTGTCAATATTGCTTTAACAGCTATTTCCACCAGCTTATTAATTGCTACTTTTGGACCAAAATGGGGTGTTTTTATTTCCACATTCTTGGTCAGTTTTATTGTTCTGATTTTTGCCGAAATTTTACCCAAAACATACGCTATTCGTATGACAAATTCAGTTGCTTTTTGGGTGGCCTGGCCCCTGTATATTTTAATTAAAATTTTTGCCCCATTGGTTCTGGGACTTAACTGGATCAGCCGTCAAGCCTTAAAAATTTTACCAAAACAAAAAAATACTACCCCTGCAGAAGAAATTGCTAAAGAAGAATTACGTGGCACACTTTCTTTACAAAAAAATAAGAATGTTCTACGCCGTGAAAAAGGAATGTTGTCAGGCGTATTAGATTTATCAGAAGTTACCTTAGGCGATATTTTAGTGGATAGATCTCGTGTATCCTCTTTAAGTATCGATACTCCTATTCCTGAAATTTTAGAAACGTTATCAAAAATTCCTTATTCTCGTATTCCTTTATTTCAAGGACGTCGTGATAATATTGTCGGTATCTTACATATTAAAAAAGCCCTGAAATTAAAAACAGATTATGAACAAAACAAACACATAAAAGTGTTGGATTATTGCAGTAAACCTCACTTTGCCTTGAATACTGTCACAGTTTTGGATCAACTGGGGGCATTCAGACGTCACAAAAACCACTTTGCTGTGGTGGTCAATGAATACGGAGATGTATTGGGTGTAGTTACTTTGCAGGATATTTTGGAAGAAATTGTAGGAGACATGTCCGATGATGGTGAAAAACCCGCCGCTGTCAATTGGTCCT
>JAZLIX010000033.1:0-9932 GCA_045617605.1 Alphaproteobacteria bacterium
ATATGCATCTTCATGTGGCTGAATCTGTTTGGAGATTTAATCATAGACATGACGACATTTATATGCTATTATTAGACCTGTGTCGAGTGAAAAATATCTAACTATCTAGGCATGACCCGTTTTATATGATAAAATTTGAAATAAAAAGCTTGATTTTAATGTAAAAAAAAGTTAACATAAAAGCATATTAATTTAATCGCAGGAGGTACCTTATGTATGCACAATTATCCAATATTTTAGATTTAGTTGCTGATGAAGATTCAGAAGTGGCAGCCTTGATGGCAGCTGAAAATATTCGTCAGTCCGAAAATTTGCCTTTGATTCCGTCGGAAAATATTGTTTCTACGGCTGTGGCAGCAGCCCTTTCCAGTTGCTTTACGAATAAGTACGCAGAAGGTTACCCTCACTTATGGAAAAATGGGGAAAAAATGGTGGCTAATGGGCGTTATTACCAGGGCCAAGCTAACACTAATAAACTGGAACAATTAGTTATTGACAGGGCTCTAAAACTTTTTTGTGATAATAATAACCCACAAGATTATCACGCCAATGTTCAGGCGCTTTCGGGGGCTCCTGCAAATTTGGCGGTGTTGTCAGCTTTTTTGAATCCGGGGGATACCTTTATGGGATTGGCGCTGGATAATGGGGGACATTTAACTCATGGTCATAAAGTCAATATCACTGGTAAGATTTATCACGCTGTTCAATATGGTTTAACGGCCGAAGGCTTGTTGGATTATGATGCGATTGAAGAAATGGCCAAAAAGGAACATCCAAAGGTCATTATCTGTGGGGCAACAGCTTATCCACTCACTATTGACTTTGAACGATTCGGTAAAATTGCCAAGTCTGTTGGGGCATTGTTGCTGGCAGATATTTCACATATCGCAGGTCTTTGTGTGGCAGGTGTTCATCCTTCGCCTTTCCCTTATGCTGATATTGTGACCACCACAACACACAAGACTTTGCGTGGACCTCGGGCAGGGTTGATTATTTGTAAAAAAGCCTTGGGGCAACAAATTGATAAAGCTGTTTTCCCTGGGCTTCAGGGTGGACCGCATATGAATACAATGGCTGCTTTGGCAGTGGCTTTAAAGGAAGCCTTGGAGCCCAGTTTTAAAACTTATGCCCGTCAAATCGTGGCAAATGCTGTTGCGTTGGCAAAAGATTTAAAGGTGGCAGGTTTTAAGTTGATTGGAAATGGTACACAAAACCACTTGATTTTAATGGATGTGCGCCACAGTGCACCAGAAGTTTGTGTGACAGATGCCAGTTTGTTGGCAGAGCAATTGGAGCGCGCTCATATCGTTGCGAATAAAAATGCAGTACCAGGGGATTTAAAGCCTTGGATTCCATCTGGGATTCGTTTGGGGACACCGGCCGTTACAACATTGGGCATGAAAGAAGCAGAAATGCATCAAATTGCAGGTTTTATTACTCGGGCCACCAAGCATTGGCAGGATGATGCTGAATTAGATAAAATCGGGCAAGAGGTCAAAACTTTCATGGCTTCATTTGTTCAGGGTTGATTTTTTAAAAAATAAAATCTATTTCTAAAGGGGAGGTAGAAAATGAATATTTTAATTATCAACGGACATCAAAAGACACCATTTGCATCTGGCAAATTGAATCGAACACTAATTGATGAAATGAAAACATTCTTTTCACACAAGAAAAAGAATCAAATCAAAACAACAGTGATTCAACGGGGGTATAATCCGGAAAATGAACGCAAAAAGTTTAAATGGGCAGATGTGATTATTTTTCAATTTCCTATTTTTTGGTTCTCTGCTCCAGCTTTTTTGCACCAATATATGCAAGATGTGTATAGCTATGGCGATTTTTATAAAACCGAAGGAAAGCCTTATGGACAAGGGGGCTTGTTGCAAGGAAAATCCTATATGTTTTCGTCCACTTGGAACGCACCGGCTGATGCTTTTAACAAGGATTTTTTATCGGGAATTCCAACGCCAGACAACGTTTTAGTTCATTTACATAAAGCTCAACAATTTATTGGGCTCACCATGTTGCCTTGTTTTTCTTGCCATAATGTTGTTAAGGACCCTCAAATCAAGGAGTATGCACAGGGGCTAAAAAAACATTTAACCCGTGTTTTTGGAAAATAAAATTTTTAACAAGGATGATACAAAAGGTGTAAGGAAATAAAACTTGCACTTTTTTTTAAAAAAAGCTATAATTCCTTCAATGGAAAAGGAGTTTTAGATGGTTTATTTATTTTTAATTTTAGGTTTGGTTTTATTGTTTGTTGGGGGAGATTGGTTGGTCGCTGGGTCGGTATCGGTGGCTCGTCGCTTAAAGGTGTCTCCTTTACTGATAGGCTTGACATTGGTGGGGTTTGGGACATCAACACCTGAATTATTGACCAGCCTTTTGGCAACCTATAAAGGCTCGGCGGGGATAGCGGTTGGAAATGTGGTGGGTTCAAATACAGCCAACATTTTATTGGTCTTAGGGGTGGCTGCTCTTTTGAATCCTGTACAAGTAAAGGGAAAATCTTTTCGCCGTGATGCCCTCTTTTTAGCTCTTTCTACTTTGATTTTAGTGATGTCTTTAGCCTTTGGTACGGTTGGCAGATTACTGGGATTTATTATGGTGGGGGCGTTGATTTTTTATGTTGTTTATTCTTATAAAACCGAAAAAGAAATTCCTGATGATTCTGAAAAGCCAGCTCCTTTATTTACGTCTTTAGTCCGCACAATTATTGGTATTTCTTTGACTTTGTTGGGGGCAAAATTGTTGGTGGATAATTCGGTGGAATTGGCAAAAACGTGGGGAATCAGCGAAGCTGTGATAGGACTGACTATTGTGGCTGTGGGGACCAGCTTGCCAGAATTGGCGACTTCCATTATGTCCTCTATCAAAAAGCATAATGACGTGGCTTTTGGGAATGTGGTTGGCTCTAACATTTATAATGCTCTCTTTATTTTGGGAATGACCGCCCTTTTTATGCCTGTTGAGATTCCAGCCCACATGGGATTGGATATGGCTATTATGTCTATCGCTACTCTTTTGATGATTGGGATTGCTTTTTGTTATAAAAAATATTCTCGTTTAACAGGGCTTGTATTCTTGATTTTGTATGCTCTTTATATTGTCCATTTAGGGGGAGCTTTATGAAAATTGCAGTTGGCCTATCGGGTGGCGTAGATTCCACTTTAACGGCTCTGTTGCTCAAAGAACAAGGCCATGAAGTCATTGGTCTCTCTATGTCTATTTATAATCGGGATTTGCCAGAACAAAATTCACTTTTGAAAAATTCATGTTACGGACATGATGAAAAACAGGATATCAAGGATATTCACACTTGGTGCGAAAAACAGGGGATTCCCCATTATACATTTGACCTGTCAGAAGAATTTAAAAAAACAATTTTGGCCTATTTTCAAAAAACGTATTTATCAGGCCAAACCCCGAATCCCTGCGTACATTGTAACACGGAAATCAAATTTGGCTTGTTGACGGAAACGGCCAAAAAATCAGGTCTGGAATTTGATGCCTTTGCGACAGGCCACTATGCCCGAATTACCCGTCAAAATGGACTTTCTTTGTTGGGGCGGGGCGTGGATTCCAAGAAAGACCAAAGCTATTTCTTGTACCGATTGAGTCCCGATAAGCTTTCACACATTTTATTTCCTTTGGGGGAATTGACGAAAAACCAAGTGCGTGAAATGGCTCGGGAACGTGGACTGATACAAGCCGAAAAAACGGATTCTCAAGATTTTTATGCTGGCGATTATACGGACTTGTTGAATCGTCCGGAACAAGAAGGAAAAATCATCCTGACAAACGGTCAAGTTTTGGGAAGACACAAAGGCTTTTGGAATTATACCATTGGTCAAAGAAAGGGTCTCGGGATTGCCTATCCACAACCACTTTACGTTGTTGCGCTGGATGCTGACCAAAATGCAGTGATTGTAGGAACGGAAGAAAGCCTTCTCTCTGATAGCTGTTCTTTAACAGATTGCCTTTGGCATCAAGGGTTTCCTGATGGTGAAGTTTTGGTTAAATATCGTTCTACCGGTCAGTTAGTGCCCGCCACTCTTACCGAAACAAAAACAGGGGCCATTTTAAAATTCAAGGAACCTCAACGGGCATTGACCCCAGGTCAATCGGCGGTTATCTACCAAAATGACATTGTTTTGGGTGGTGGTATTATTCAAAAATAGCTGGCCTTTTTTCTTGCTTTTTAAAGTGTTTTTTTATATGATGATATTCATCAGACAGTTTTCAGGAGTTTTAGATGAAATCACTTCAAAAAAAGTATCTTCTTTTTTTTCTTATCAGCGCTTTAATTTGGTCCATTGTCCCTATGTTGCGCCGCAGTTTGCCATTGGATACGCAAGAGGCTTTGGTGTGGGGAAAATTCTGCCTGTGGGGAACAACCAAGCATCCACCTCTTTCTGGTTGGGTTGCTTGGAGTTTTTATCAGCTGGTCGGTCAAACAGACGCCCTCTTTTATGCTTTGAGTCCTTTATGTGTTTTATTGGGCCTTTGGGGAATTTATAAATTGGCAAAATGCTTTTTACCCCCAATGTCAGCTTTGATGGCAACCGCTTTTCACTTAGGGGTTATTTTTTATACTTTTTCGGCTGTGGAATTTAATGTGAATGTGATATCGCTAGCCTTATGGCCATGGACAGCCTACTTTTTTTGGCAAGCCTATCAAAAAAACAAGCTGAAAAATTGGCTGTTGTTTGGGACATTTATGGCACTCAATATTCTCAATAAATACGTGGGCTCTGTACTGGGAATCGCTTTATTGACTTTTGTTTTACTGAATAAAAAAGCGTGGCGAATTTTTAAAAATCCCAAAGCCTATTTGGCAGGTATTATATGCTTTTTACTTCTGATTCCGCATTTGTTGTGGTTGTATGATAATCACTTTGAAATGTTGAATTATATTGGCTCGCGTAATTCTGTCGGAAAAATAAAGTCTGGTGTGCGCCATTTGGTTTATCCTGTGAAATTTTTATTGGCTCAGGTTTTATTTGCTTTGCCGGCAGGCTTGACGTTTTGGTTGTTTGCACGCCATACAGATAAAACAAGATTTCCCCAAAATAAAGAAAAGAAAATTTTTCTGTTGTGTGTGGGAATCGTTCCAACAGCCTTTTGGATGATTTCTAGCTTGATTTCCGGCAATGCCCTGAAAGATATGTGGAATTTTCCCAGTTTATTTGTTTGGGGGATTATGGCTTTTTACTTTTTTCCTCGTGCTTGGACTTCCACAATGTGTCAAAAATATGCCAAGATTATGTTGGGCTGGAGTTTAGCTTTTGCTTTTGGGTATGCTGCTCAATGCTTGATTAGCTCCAGTGAAAGATTTCATTCTGATTGCCCACAAATTGTGGCTGATTTAGAAAAAAATTATACGGATACCACAGGAAAAACGTTGGACTATGTGGGGGGAAATATCTGGTTTTCTGATATGATGGCACTTTATGGCAAGGCTAAGCCGATGATTTGGTTAAAGCCAGGGTCTAATCCATGGTTTTTGGCTGAAGATTTTCATCAAAAAGGGGCGCTTGTTGTTGCTGAAAATATGGGGGAATATCAAGATTATCAAGCGCAATATCAGGGGAAGATTTCTGAACCAACAGTTCAGGAAATGATTTATACCAGTCCACTCGGTAAGAAAAAGAAAAAACAACTGATTTGGGGGATTTATGAAGGAAAATAAAATGAAAAATAAATTGGTGAGCATTGTTATTTCTGCCTATAATGAAGAAGGTTCTGTTTCCAAACTCTATCAAGAACTTTTGGGGGCGATAAAGTCACTTCCTGTTGATTTTGAATTTTTATTTGTGGATGACGGTTCGGTTGATAAAACGCGTGAAAATGTCCTGAAACTTCAGAAAAAAGATAAACGAGTCAAGGTTGTTCAATTAAAGCGCAACTTTGGTCATGAAATCGCAATGACAGCAGGTATGGATTATGCCAAAGGGGACGCTGTTATTTTTATGGATGCCGATTTGCAACACCCTCCGAAATATATTCCCCAAATGGTAAAATTGTGGTTGTCGGGAAAAGAAATCGTCCTTACAAAACGTGTGGATAACAAGGATACTTCTCAATTTTATAAATTCTGCGCTAAAACTTTTTACTATATTTTGAATAAGCTTTCTGATACCAAGGTCATGGAAAGTGCCCCTGATTTTCGCTTACTGGACAGAAAGTATGTGGATTTTTTGAAAGGTTTTAATGAACAAGACAGGCTTTTTCGTGGACTCCTCAGTTGGATAATGCCCAACAATAATGTAGCGATTATTGAATTTGTGTCCCCGCCACGTTTTGCAGGAGAATCAAAATACAATTTCTTTAAATCTACACAATTGGCAGTAAATAGTGTCTTACAATTTTCTGTTTTGCCTTTACGTTTAGCAACGTATTTAGGGCTGATTACTGCTTTTTGTGCTGGTTTGCTGGGATTGTATGTCTTTATTGAACATTTCTTTTTGAATAAGCCAACACCAGGGTATGCGACCATTATGGTAACTGTTATTTTCTTGGGGGCAGTCCAACTCATCTGTTTGGGCATATTGGGCGAATATATTGGCAAAATTCATATGGAGGTCAAAAAACGCCCGCTTTATATGGCTGATTTTTTGGAGAAGAAAGATGACTCAAATCATTTTTAATGCCGATGATTTTGGTATCAGCCCTGGGGTCAATCAGGCCATTTTTCGGGCGCATACCGAAGGCGTTTTAAACAGTGCCAGTTTAATGGTCAATCAACAGTTTGCTGATGAAGCGGTTTTAATGGCACAAAAAATGCCCGCTTTAAAACTGGGACTTCACATTAATTTAACAAATGAAAAACCGACTTCCAATCCGGCTGATATTCCTTTGTTAGTCGGAAAAGACGGAAAGTTTAAAAATGGTTTTGTAAAACTTTTGCTTTTGTCTTTTCTACACCCAAAAAAATTACAAGAACAAGCATATATTGAAATCAAAAATCAAATTGAAAAGTATTTGAAAATGGGCTTACAGTTAGCCCACTTGGACGGCCATCGCCACGTCCAAATGATTCCCGCAGTATTTAAAGCTGTTCGCCAATTAAAACAGGAATATCACGTCCCCAGAATTCGTGTAATGAATGAACATTTATTCAATACCATTCGTCAAAATAAAGGCTTTTCCTATCTGTTTGATGGGGGCTTGATTAAATACTTTTTATTGAAGTTTTTGTTCCTTTTGAATCACCATTCAGAAAAGACCTATTTTTATACCATTTTATATACTTGTAAGCTTTCAAAAGCCCAGTTTCAAAATGTAAAGATTCCAGCTGTTTTTGATGTTGTTGAAATTATGATTCACCCCGGCATGCCTGAACTTGATAAAGACAAAGATTACGTTTGGGATAATAATATCCTTTCCCCTTATCGCCAACAGGAACTGGAACTTTTATTGGATAAAGAAATTTTACGGGGGATTCAATGAAAAAACTTTATTTGATGGCAGAAAAAATCTGGTTTCGCTTTCCCCAAAAAATTCGTTTCTTGTTGGTGGGTGGCTTTAATACGGTTTTTGCCTATCTGGTCTTGAATTTACTCAATGTTTTTTTTACTTTTCTTTTTCAAGAATCGTTTTCAAAAGTCGTGATTGCTAATCTTGCTTTAATTTTGCAGTATATTTTAACAATCAATGTGTCCTTTATTACCATGCGCTACTATGTTTTTCAAAGCCATGGGAATTGGTATAAGGAATGGTTAAAAGCGTGGAGTGTGTATATTCTGTTATACCTTATTAATGCCCCAGTCCTCAGTTTGATGATAGGCGTATTCGGTTGGTCCACTTGGCTCAGTCAAGGTGTTTATCTGATTTTTTCCACAATCATTACCTTTTTATTGCATAAGTATTATTCGTTCCGTAAGAATTAAAAAAGAGAGGTCAAGAAAACCTCTCTTTTTGTTGAAATAGAAAAACTTCTTATTTCATGGCTTCGGCAACTGCCACAGCAACAGCCACTGATGCACCAACCATTGGGTTGTTTCCCATACCGATAAGGCCCATCATTTCCACGTGAGCAGGCACAGAAGAAGACCCTGCAAATTGTGCATCAGAGTGCATTCTTCCCATTGTGTCAGTCATACCATAAGAGGCTGGGCCAGCGGCCACGTTATCTGGGTGCAAAGTACGACCTGTACCACCACCAGAGGCCACTGAAAAATACTTGCGACCATTTTCTGTAGCCCACTTTTTATAAGTTCCAGCCACGGGGTGTTGGAAACGTGTTGGGTTGGTTGAATTTCCTGTAATAGAAACATCCACGCCTTCATGAATCATAATGGCAACACCTTCGGACACATCATCAGCCCCATAGCACTTTACTTTGGCTTTATCACCATTTGAGAAAGCTTTTTCGCTGACAATATTCAACTTACCCGTAAAATAATCATACTTTGTTTCCACAAAAGTAAAACCATTGATACGAGAAATAATATAGGCGGCATCTTTACCCAAGCCGTTCAAAATCACACGCAAAGGTTCTTTACGCACTTTGTTGGCAGAACGGGCAATACCGATAGCCCCTTCAGCAGCTGCAAAGGATTCATGGCCTGCCAAAAAGCAGAAACACTTGCTGGATTCACTTAAAAGCATGGCGGCCAAATTACCATGACCTAACCCCACTTTACGTTGGTCAGCCACAGAGCCTGGCACACAGAAAGCTTGTAATCCCACACCCAAAGTTTCAGCAACCTTTGAAGCTTCCTTAATGCCTTTTTTAATGGCAATAGCAGCCCCAATCGTGTAAGCCCAAACAGCATTTTCAAAAGCAATAGGTTGAATTCCTTTAACAAGCTTTGAAACATCTACGCCTTTTTCATCACAAATGGATTTGGCTTCTTCCAAATCTTTGATACCGTTTTCGGCTAAAACAGCATTAATTTTTTCAATACGGCGTTCTTTACCTTCAAATTCTACAACCATAGCTTACTCCTTTCTTGGATCAATCTTTTTGACAGCTTCATCAAAACGACCATATGTTTTGACGTTTTGTTTAAAGGCTTCTTCAGGATCAACGCCCTTACGGATAGCTTCTAACATTTTTCCGACATGGACGAACTTATATCCAATGATTTCATTGTTTTCATCCAAACCTTGTTCCAAAACATAACCTTCTGTCATTTCCAAATAGCGAGGGCCTTTTTCCAAAGTGGAATACATTGTCCCAGTCATAGAACGAAGTCCCTTACCTAAATCTTCCATACCGGCACCTACAGGCAATCCGTTTTCCGAGAAAGCTGTTTGAGTACGGCCATAGACGATTTGCAAGAACAATTCACGCATAGCGACATTGATAGCGTCGCAAACCAAGTCTGTATTCAAGGCTTCCAATAAAGTCTTTCCTGGTAAAATTTCGGCAGCCATAGCAGCAGAGTGAGTCATACCAGAACAACCAATGGTTTCGACCAAAGCTTCTTGAATCACACCATCTTTGACATTCAATGTCAACTTACAAGTTCCTTGTTGAGGAGCACAGCATCCACAACCATGAGTAAGTCCAGAAATATCTGTAATTGCATGAGCATTGACCCATTTCCCTTCTTCTGGAATGGGGGCGCAATCATGTTTTGCACCTTTGGCAACCGGACACATGTTTTGCACAGCCGGTGTACAATTATATTTACAAGTCATAGTTATACCTTTCAAAAAATTTAACACTCACTATCATACAATAATTTCCCCAAAATTGAAAGTAAAAAAAACATGTTTTTGTAAAATGATTTTAGTTCAAGACCAGTTTAGAGAGGTAATTTTCTAAACTCCCTTAATAATAGCATAAAAATATCATCATGTCTATGATTAAATCTAAATTCGGTTTCTTTAAGATGTAAATAGAACATTTCAGATTTGATACCTCTGAATTTTACAAGACGTGTTTTGGCAATACCCCAGAAGTTTTCAATACC
>JAZLIX010000034.1:0-14812 GCA_045617605.1 Alphaproteobacteria bacterium
TACGATGCGACTTAAAAATAAGGTGCAATCGTAATCAACCAATTACCTTTTCCAAGATAAGTAAAAGAACCTCCTTTATCAGGCTGAATACTCATAGCCTTCGGTTTATGCCCCGTCAAAAGGGCAAACAGCATATGAGTAGATTCGTGTGCAAAAATGGTAAGCGCACTGCCACTTAATCCTGGAACGATTCCCCAAACAAACATCACCCCACCTATAGGTAGCAAAAAATGAAGTAAAATATCCATCGAAAAAGTTTTTCCAACCATTTGAATCAATGCCAATGATAATGGATAAAAAAACAAGACACTTAAAAGTGCTACTGGCCATTTGATATACTTTAAAAATAAGTTCATAAAATTTTGCATTTTCTTCCCTTTTATGCTATGAATTATAATAGAAATTTTTAGAAAAAGAAAGGATTTTTATGTTGTGGCTTGTTTTAGGATTATTGGTCTTTGTTTTGGTACTCTGTTTAGTCGTGCTAATACGGTTAGCCAAAATTTCAAAACCAGCTGTTACAGGGGACTTAGAACGTCTAGAACGGATGATGCATGGGGATGCCAAAGATTTAAGACAAGAACTAGGGCAAAATTTGATGAGCTTTAATGAAGCAGTCCGAAAAGTTCTGGAAGAACGATTGGAAACAATGCGGGCAACTGTGGATGAAAAATTACAAAATACCCTGAATCAGCGCATCAGTTCTTCTTTCACACAAGTTTCAGAACGGTTGGAACAAGTCTATAAAGGACTGGGAGAAATGCAAAACTTAGCCACAGATGTAGGCGGACTGAAACGTGTCCTAACTAACATCAAAAGTCGGGGAACTTGGGGAGAAGTACAATTAGGGGCTTTATTAGAACAGGTTTTAAGTCCTGACCAATTTATTAAAAATGCCCACATTAAAGAAGGGGGAGAAGTGGTTGAGTATGCCATTAAATTACCAGCTGGTGATGTGCTTGTTCCCATTGATTCTAAATTTCCGATTGAAGATTATGAAAGGCTATTAAGTGCCAGTGATTCAGGGGATGCAGAAGCAGTGGAACGGGCTGGTTTGGATTTGGAGCGTCGGGTCAGAAATGAAGCCAAAAAAATTCAAGAAAAATATGTCTATCCCCCAAAAACAACGGACTTCGGTATTTTGTTTTTACCAACGGAAAGTCTGTATGCCGAAGTGATGAAACGCCCCGGATTGGCGAGTGATATTCAAAATAAAAACCGCATCTGTATTGCGGGACCCAGTACTTTGGGGGCTTTTTTAAATAGCTTACAAATGGGATTTAAAACTTTGGCAATTCAAAAAAAATCAGGGGAAGTTTGGCAAGTTTTAAATGAAGTCAAAACCGAATTTTTAAAGTATGCAGACTGGGTAGAGGACGTTAAAAAGAAAATTGAACAGACTCATAAAGCTTTGGATGCCGCAGAAACAAGAACACGTGCTGTCCGTCGCCGATTAGAAAAGGTGGAAACATTAAGTCCTGTTCAAGCTAAACCCATTGATGAACTGGCACAAAAATTAGTAGAAGAACAATAAAGAGGAGAATAAATTCTCCTCTTTATCATGACTGTTATTTTTGATAGCTTTGAATACAACTTTGAATTTCGGAACCAGAACGTTGTCCATATTCATTACTCATTTTTTCAACAAAATTTTCTAATTGGGAAAGCATTTTTTGACTCCAATTTTGAAGTATTTGTGGCACATGACCAGCCAACTCTTGGGAACCTTTCAATGCTTTTTGTCCTGTAGGTGTTTTATAAAAAGCTATAATTTCATCTAATTCTGGCTCTGTATAATAATCAGCCGAAAATTGAACTATGGAATTTTCTAACAATTCAAGATTCAAACTATTTAATAATTCTTTTGAGATTTCTCCTTTTTTTTCAGAAGGAACCACATAAGCACATTCAATCGGAATCAACACCTTCTGTTTAATCAGAGCGTTGATAGTCTGATTATAATTGCTAAGTCTTAACATTTCTTTAACCTTACTCACTTTATCGGCTTTTACTGGCAGGGATAGAAAAAGTCCTATGGTACAAACTGTTAGTAATAATTTTTTCATTTTAATTTCTCCTTTGTCAAAAGTTTAAATAAACACACAGCTATATCTTAACATAGCCAAATAATATTGCAACAAAAATATTTAATTTGGAATTTGGGAATTAAATAAGTGACAAGCCGAACAAACAGGTTCCCACTGGCCCGCAGTATGACCACAATGAGTACAAACCCAACCTGTTTTTTCTTGTAAATTAAATGCTTTTCTTTCCCATTTTTGAGCCGCCTCTTCATGATTCCACCCCTGCCTTTCGGCTTCAGCCATCATTAAGGCAACCTGTTGATTTAAAGGGTAATTTTCCAAATAGGATTCCAAAATTTCCTTTGCCTTGGGCGCATTACCAATTTCTAAATTCATATCTGCCAAAGCCAATAAAGAAAAACGATTGCCTTTTTGAGATTTGGTAAGAGCCACAACGGCTTTCATTTTTTCTTCATTAGGTTGACCTGATAAAGCCTGTTTATAAGCTTGATAAATTTCAAAACATGGGACTTTCTCCCAAGCCTTTTTTAAAATTTTTATGGCTTTTTCAGGTGTTTCTTTTGCTTTTGCCAATATAATAGGCGCTTGAGTATCATCCAATTTGTAAGCTTTATCCACCTCGCCCATCATCATCAGACAACAGGCACGCTGACGATTATATTCTGATTTTGGAAGAATCTTTTTAAATGCCTCTAAATAAAGCAGAGCATTCGTCCAATCAGCCTCCATTAAAGCAAGTTGAAAATAAGCTTGTTTAACCCATAAGACCTTTTTTTCTTTTTCAGGAAGAGCCTCTAACAAACGACGCATTTCGACAGTATTACCTGTTCCTTCTGCCATTTTTAAAAAGCCATAAATTCCCCCTAAAACAGTGGTAGGAAAAGAAAGTAGTTTTTGATAAACCTCATCAGTTGGTTGCAATAAAGCCAAAATTAACCAATATTGAATCTCTTGAGGAGTAAAATAATTTTGGGCTTGTTTAACCAACAAAGGAGTTTGTTCTTTATTATTGTTAACAAGCGCCTCTAACACTGTTGTTAAATAAAGTTGTTTTTGCACCTCTTTTGACTTTTGACGCCATCCCAAAAAATGTTTTATCCATTTTAAAGGAAGTAAAATTAATCCCCATAACCACATAATTAAAATAATAAGTCCAGCAAAAGTAAAAACTGACATGTAAATTTCATAGTCACGAAAAGAAAGAGAAATAAAAAAAGAATCACCAGAAATACAAATACTTAATCCAAATAAAAAAAGAATTAACAAAAATCCGATAATCATTGTTTCTCCTCACTTTCAGAAAGAAGTTTTTTAAAGTCGATTAAACTACTTGCTTCATTAAAAAGGGACATAAAAAACAGTTGCTCATTTGGTGATAAATCCTGCATCAAAAACACAATTTGCTCTGGATCCTTATTTTTTAAAGCATTTTGAATTTTATCTAATTGGACCAAAAGTCCCGTCCCCATAGGCTTAATATTATGAATATCAAACAAATAGTAAGGAAGAGCCTTGACATACCCCAACAAAGAATCATTTTCTTTTAAAGTTTTTTCAATTAAAAGGGCTTTTTTATTTTGATGGAAAAAGGTAGATAAGGTATCCCAAACGGTAATTTGCCCCACACAATAAGTTTGCATTTTTTCTTTTAATTGAGTTTGTTTCTCAGATAGAAAAGGTAAATTTTGAAGCTGATTAAAATCAGTGATACAACTTTGTCCCACCAGGAAATCCCCCCAAGTATAAGAAGGTTGAAAAACAGGAATTTGTGGTTCAAATTCTGCCACCAAAAATTCTTGGGCTGAGACAGGATGTACACCTAGACACACCCCCAAAAAAAATATCCACAAATATCTCCCCTTCATTTTTCCCCCTTTTAAAATCAACTAATCTTCTTGAGAATCATAAATAGAAAAGGACTTTTGAATGGCATCTGTATGTACATCAACAGGATATTTTTGAGCAAATCCTTGTTGAACAGCCCTTAACAAATCATCATTCCAATCTTTCATAGCCTCTTGCATTTCTGTTTCTGTGGGCATTTCCTTAGAAGGAATTGTCCGTTTTGTATAGGCAATCAACATTCCTTTTTCAGTTGAGAAAGACGCCACATTTTCAAGTCCAATTTTTTGCGATAATAAGGACGGAACCACCGTTTTGGAAAGACGTGCCGATTCAGTTTGACTGATAATCTGTGTGGTTGGAGTATATCCTTTCCAACCCTTTCCTTGTTGAACAGAGGAAACAAGATCATCCACTGTTTTTGTCAAAGCTGTCTTACGTTGTTCACGTTGCCACAATTGTTCCACTTCCCCTCGCACTGTGGCATAAGCCTTATACCCTTGAGGAATCACCTTTTCAACACCTGCCACCATAAAACCATTTTCAATCTCTATTAAAGAAGAGGATTCTCCTTCTGATAAAGCAAATACTTCCGTCAAAAGTGGCTTTAAATTATCAGGCATTTTTTTACCAGATTTTTCTTGACCTACTGCATCAATAGTCAGTACTTGTCCTGCATTAAGTTTCAGTTCCGTAGCTGAGTCTTGTAAACTTTTACCAGCCCCTAATAAATCCTCTAACTGACGAGAAAGGGCATACATTTGATTATAGGCATTTTCTCCCTTAAAATCCTTTGACGTAAAAGAAACAACACGAATTGTCCGATATTCTGGAATACCAAATTCTTCTTGATAAGCTTCATAATAATCTTTAAGTTCTTGCTCTGTTGGTTTTGAAACAGGCATTTGTTCTAAGGTCAATAAAACGCTGACAATTTCACGTTTTTCCTTTTTAGCTAAAGCAACTTTTTTCATCAGTTCTTTATTTTGCGGAACCATTGCCGACACAGAACGGACCAAATGTTGATTAGCCAATTCTGCACGCAATTGTTGAGCAAATTCTGCCTGAGACAAATTCATCCCAGAAAGGTATGCATAAAACAAATTAGCATCAAATTTTCCTAAATTATCCGCAAAAATAGCACTTTTTTCAATATAACGGCGAACCGCTTCATCTGAAGCAACAAGTCCCAATTCATCTTGGACTTGAGCATTTAGTTCACGCATCACAAGCTGTTGTACCACTTGATCCAAAAGACCTGCTTGAATAGCTCGTTTAGGCGTCATGTAGCCCCCAGAAATTTTAGCCATTTTATTTCTTTCCTGATCAAAAGTACGAGAAACTTCCTGCATCGAAACTTTATTTTTACCAACTTTTAAAGCTGTTCCGTCAGAAATACTGGTATTTGAAACGCCACCCAATCCCCAAAAAGCCATCATGCTAAGCCCTAATAAAAAGAAAATTCCTTTAGCAACCCAACTGTTTCCTAATCTATTAAAAAAACTAATCATTTTAAATCCTTTCGTGTTTTTGGGTATTCTAGTCTAAAATAACCTTGAAATCAAGCTTTTTTTTGAAGTTTAAAAAGGCTTGCAATATCAATAAAATTATGCTATCTGTTTTCCATCAAAATAAGGGGGGAAAATGGAGCTTATATCTGATGATTTAGTACATAAATTGGAAAATGGGTCTTTAAAAGGAGATCCTTTCTCGATTTTAGGAATGCATGAAGCTTTAAACGGAAAAGGACTTTTTATTCGCACTATACAACCCCAAGTAAAATCCATTGAGGTTTTAAATAAAAATGGAAAATCTTATGGTCAGATGACTTCTATCTTTGGGGGAATTTGGCAATTAGATTTACCGAAACAGAAAGATTTTTTTGAATATACTTTTAAAATTACTTTACCTGACAATACTACCTATGAAGTCGAAGACCCTTATCGTTTTTTACCCGTTCTGGGGGATATGGATTTGTATCTTTTCGGGGAAGGACAACATTGGGAAATTTATAAAAAATTAGGGGCTCATCTCATCACTCATCAAGGGGTACAAGGGGTATCGTTTGCTGTATGGGCACCCAATGCCAGTCGTGTCAGTGTAGTGGGAAGTTTTAACAACTGGGATGGGCGTCGTCATTTAATGCGCCCCAGAGGATCAAGCGGTATTTGGGAAATTTTTATTCCTGGTTTACATGAATGGGACATTTATAAATACGAATTGTTGGACAAAGATGGGCGGTTGTTGCCATTAAAAGCAGACCCTTACGGTTTCGTGTGCGAAGTGCGCCCCAAAACTGGAAGTTTGGTTTATGATATTAAAAGCTATACATGGCATGATGAACAGTGGATGCAACAAAGAAGCCAAAACACCAATTTTCGTGAATACCCTATCTCCATTTATGAAGTTCATTTAGGATCATGGAAACGGGGTGAAAATAATCGTTGGCAAAGTTATTTAGAAATGGCAAAAGAATTGCCTGCCTATTTAAAGGAAATGGGTTTTACCCATGTGGAATTTTTGCCTGTTGCAGAATTTCCTTTTGACGGTAGTTGGGGATATCAAGAAACTGGTCTTTATGCCCCCACCAGTCGCTATGGAACACCTGGGGATTTCAGGTACCTAATTGACCAACTGCATCAAGCGGGTATTGGTGTCATTATGGATTGGGTCCCAGCGCATTTTCCAAAAGATGCTTTTGGTTTAGCTAACTTTGATGGAACAGCCCTTTATGAACACGCTGATCCACGCAAAGGAGAACATAAAGATTGGGGTACAAAAATCTATAATTATGGGCGTAATGAAGTCTCTAACTTTTTGTTGGCAAATGCCCTGTTTTGGATTCGAGAATACCATATAGACGGGTTACGTGTCGATGCAGTCGCTAGCATGCTTTATTTGGATTATTCCAGAAAAGAAGGCGAATGGGTACCCAATCAATATGGGGGAAGGGAAAATTTAGAAGCCATTACTCTTTTACGTCACTTAAAC
The DNA here is from genome assembly GCA_045617605.1 of Alphaproteobacteria bacterium. GTDB lineage: Bacteria > Pseudomonadota > Alphaproteobacteria > CAAHEQ01 > UBA3637 > UBA3637. The sequence continues at coordinate 6,879 of JAZLIX010000034.1, forward strand.
GAACTGGTTTATGGTGAAAACTCAGGAGCTATAACAATCGCAGAAGAATCGACAGCCTGGCCCATGATTTCACGCCCAACATATTTGGGAGGATTAGGTTTTGGTTTTAAATGGAATATGGGTTGGATGCATGACACATTGGGATATATGAAAGAAGATCCAATCAATCGGAAGTATCATCAAAACGAATTGACTTTCAGTTTTTTGTATGCCTTTACGGAAAATTTTGTTCTCCCCCTATCCCACGACGAAGTGGTTCATGGCAAAGGAACTATTCTGGGACGTATGCCTGGGGATGAATGGCAACGCTTTGCCAATTTAAGAGCTTATTATACCTATATGTTTATGCACCCAGGAAAAAAACTGTTGTTTATGGGGCAAGAATGGGGATCAACAAAAGAGTGGAATTTTGCCACTTCGTTGGAATGGCATTTATTACAATACCCTGTTCATAAAGGTGTTCAAACGCTGATTAAAGAGCTAAATTCTTTTTATCGGGCACACCCAGAATTGTATTCACAAGACTGCGAAGGAACTGGCTTTGAATGGATTGATGGATCAGATGTTGAAAATTCGTGTTTAAGTTTTATGCGTAAGGATAAAAACGGAAACAAACTGATTGTTGCCTGCAACTTTACACCTGTCCCTCGTTATAATTATCGTATTGGTGTGGAGGAAAAAGGAATTTACAAAGAAGTATTTAACTCGGATTTAGCTAAATTCAACGGATCTGATACCAAAAATATCGGGGATATTCAAACGGAAGAACCTGGATGGAATTTTAAGCCCTTTGCTATCCGAGTTGTTTTACCCCCATTAGCAGTCGTTGTTTTCCAGATTCAAGAGGAAAAATGAAGATAAATTTAGAGGATAAAGTTCAACGTTTTTTAGTTCAAGAATACACAAATAAAATTTGTCATTTCTCTAAAAAAGAAGATTTATATTGGAATATCCATAAATTAATACACACTTTCCAAGTGGTCAAAATGGCAGAAGATTTAATTCAAGAAACACAGCCAAGTTTACCTAAATCAATTCAAAAAAAAATTATAAACGCTGCAGTCTTACATGACATCGGACGGTGTTATGAGTATGAAATGGGACAACGCAAAAATATAGATCACGGAAAAGTGGGAAAAAATTTAATATTGGCTAAATTTCCTGAAATGGAAATAGAAGCAGAATCAACCTTGTTCCATAATAAATTACCTTCAACAAAAGATCCAAAGTTTTGTTTTCCAATTTTAGACTATGTACGAGATGCCGATATGCTGGCCAATGTGGAATATAATATTACACATACAGACATTTTTTTGGAACACATTATTCTTAATCTTCCAAAGAAAAAACAAGAATTTGAAACAGATATCATAGATTCTGAAATAAAAAAGGCTGTAAAAGAATGCAGAGCTGTTGACACGACAAAAATAAAGCTCAGAACACCATTAAGCTTTTTTTTATGGGAACTCTGTTGGTTTTATAATTTACAAACAATTCCTGGAAAAATGATTGCCCAAAAAAGAAAACTTTTTATTAAATACAAGAATATGATTTGTGAACAAATAATTCCTTTATTAACATCGAATCAAAAAGAACAAAAACTTATTAAAGAAGAAATCAATCAAATTTTTCCTGATAAAATGTTCAGTTAAAGTTATTCAAAAGTATATCCATCAAAGGTTATTTTTGTAATCAACAATTGCCGACAAAGACCTGATTTTTGTCCACCTGCCAACTGTTCAGAAACTTGTCCCAAAGTAACAGCTGATTCAAAACGTTGGTAACTTAAATTCCCTGTCCCATTCCAATATACTGCATAGCCTTCAATTTCCGCAATATCCCCGACTTTTAAAATATCCAATCCTCGTTGCACATTTTGAGATGCTGCAATAGAATGATTGTTATTCACATCATTATCCGCCTGCTGATAGGTTTGAATGGGACAATTCTGCTTATCTTTCCATTTCCATTCAAGTAATCTGTATTCATGAGTATATTTAAAACAATCTGGATAACGACCACTGATTCCTGTCGCTGTAGAAATATCTTGAGGCACAATTTTATCATAAAGTCGTGCTCCTTCCCTTGAACGATACCAAGTTCCCAATGGAGAATATCTATCCACATAAACAATTCGAGCTATCGTTTTAAAAGTTTTAATGGCCTGAATTTCAATATCATATCCATTGATTTTTAAAGGAATAATTTTTTGTTCAGGTAAATCAACAAATTCATCTTTATCCCATATTTCTAATTCTTCATCCGTTGGAATCCCATAAAGTTGTTGGTAAAAAGGCCTTTTAAGAATAAAGTTCCAACACCCCCAACCAACAACAATACCCCAAAACAAAACTTTCCACAGTAAAACTGGGTTAATTAAAAACAAGTCCCGTAATAAACATAAGTATCTTAACATACATTAACTATATTTTATTTTTACATAATTTACAATATTTTCTTTTATTTTTCTTTTTTTTATATTATATTAAAGAAAAGGGGAGAAAATGAATCTAGAAATTTTACCGGGATTACCTTATCCATTGGGTGCTAATTATGACGGAAACGGCGTTAATTTTGCCTTGTTTTCCAAGAATGCAACACGTGTTCAACTGTGTTTATTTGACCACGATGGAAAAAATGAAAAGCGCGTTGATCTCCCACGTTTCACTGATGAAGTATGGCATGGTTATATCAAAGGTTTAAAGTGGGGACAACGATATGCTTATCGTGTCTATGGACCTTATGAGCCAGAAAAAGGCATGCGCTTTAATCCACACAAATTGTTATTAGACCCTTATGCAAAAAAATTGACAGGACCGATTGTTGCCAACAATATACAATTGGGATATAATTTAAATTCAAAAAACTTAGATTTGTCCATGTCCCATAAAAATGATGCCGACTTTATGCCTAAATGTATTGTGGTGGATGATCGTTATTTTAATTGGGGTGAATCAAAAAAACCTCAACTCAATTGGGATGAGGAAATTATCTATGAAATGCATGTCAAAGGATTTACAGCTTTGAATCCAGAAGTCGATAAGGCTTTTAGGGGAACTTTTAATGGCTTGGCTACCCCAAAAGTTATTGACTATTTAAAATCCCTACAAATTTCTGCTGTAGAATTGCTACCTATCTCTACTTTTATGACAACTGGTCCGTTACAAGCAAAAGGGCTGACGAATTATTGGGGATATGATCCTGTCTTGTTTATGTGTCCTCATGCCCCCTATCTATCAACAGTAGCGGTTTCCGAAGTCAAATGGGCCGTTCGTTTACTCCACGAAGCAGGCATTGAAGTTATTTTAGATGTGGTCTATAACCATACAGCCGAAGGAAATCAATTTGGCCCCACATTGTGTTATCGGGGTATTGATAACGCCATTTATTATCGACTGAACCCCGAAAATCCACGTTATTATGAAGACACAACAGGATGCGGAGCCAGCTTTAATTTGGGTCACCCAAGAGTTTTACAACTGGTTATGGATTCCTTACGTTACTGGTCCGACACCATGCAAATTGATGGCTTCCGTTTTGATTTAGCCACTACTTTGGCTCGGGATGACAAAAATACTTTTGTCCGCAACAGTGATTTTTTAAGCATTGTTCAACAAGACCCACAACTTCAACGTTTAAAATTGATTGCCGAACCTTGGGATTTAGGGGAAGGAGGATATCAAGTAGGCTCTTTCCGTCCTGGATGGGCCGAATGGAATGATAAATTCCGAGATACTGTGCGTCGCTTTTGGAAAGGGGATTATAATTTAGCTGCCGATTTTGCCAAACGAATGACTGGGTCAGCTGATGTCTACAAAAAAAATGGACGCAAACCTTGGGAATCCGTCAATTTTATTACTGCTCATGACGGTTTTGGATTGGCAGATTTGGTATCCTATAATCAAAAGCATAACGAAGCCAACGGTGAAGAAAATCGAGATGGAACGGACAATAACTCTTCTTGGAACGGTGGAGTAGAAGGAGAAACAACGGACAAGGCTGTCCTGAAAAATAGATCAGACAGAGCCAGGGCTATCATGACCTCCCTGCTCTGTTCAGCAGGAACAATCATGCTTCGTGCTGGAGATGAAGTTTTACAATCCTATAAAGGCAACAATAACCTTTATGCTCAAGACAATAAACTCGCTTGGATTGACTGGCAACATATCTCAGCCGAAGGAAAAGAAATGCTGGATTTAGTCAAGTGGCTGATGAATTTTAGGCGTAATCATAAAGCCATGGAACATCACGATTTTTATAAGGAAAGCGACCTGATTTGGTATCGTCCTGATGGACAAGTTATGCAACCAGATGATTGGAAAGATTATGTACGATCAGTTTCCTATTTTATTCAAAGGGAACAAACACGTCTTTTCTTTATCTTTAATGCTTTTAGCGAACCCATTAAATGGCGCTTACCAGTTTTAGAAAAAGGACGTCAATGGCAAATAAAATTGGATACTTCGGATACGAATCCCCTGTTAAGAAATGGACAAATTTTAGTGCCAGCATGGAGTGTTCTGATTTTCACCGGCAAAGATGAAAAAGAAACAACATAAAAAAGTTCTTGCAAAAAAAGTTTTTTTAGGTTATAATAGAAAGTGTTGTTCAATTGACCCTATCGTCTAGAGGCCTAGGACATCGCCCTTTCACGGCGGTAACATGAGTTCGAATCTCATTAGGGTCACCAAGTTTAAGTCCTTGTTTATCAAGGACTTTTTTTTTTAAATTTCTCTATCTATGTGAGTTCAAGAATAAAAAATCATTTTTTCAAAATTCTTCTTGAAATGATTTTTAAAATATTTTATACTCATTTCTAGGATGGGTTGGTGTCCATCTCGAGGGTTCATAGCCTCTTATGGTTGCTAATTCACTATTAGCGTAAAATGCTTCTAGTCTTATTGACTGGAAGCGCGGTTGAATAAACCTATTTCGGTCAATAGACTGCACTATTTCCATAAATAGCTATGAAACTTCCAGTCGCCTGAAGCACCACAGGTAATATTTATTCTGAAAGGAAGTTAAAAATGGAAAAACTGTTTTTATTATCAGGCTTAATGTTATTAGCAGGATGTGCAGATACGGCATTATTGGGGCATGAAAATACACATTATCAACCAATAGCTAAAAAAGAGGTTGACGTATATCATGGTATAGTACCTCAAAATTGCCAGCAAATTGGCATGACAGTTTTAACAATTAGTCCATTTAGTGGTAACCTTAAAAAAGAAATTGATGAATTAAGAGAAGAAGCAGCAGAAATCGGAGGAAACTATGTCAATATTGAAACTTATAAATATGTGGCAGGCTTTTTCTCTTCTAATGCTTGGCACATGACAGGAACCATTTATCGCTGTCAAAAGTGATATAACATTAATAAGAGCTGATTAGGTGAACAAAAGTGTCAATTCTTAAATTAAGATGGTTCATGATTTGCATACTTATCTTCACCAATTTCAATATTCATCTTGATTTTTTAAGACGATCACCCCAATTTTCAGTGATATTATCAGGACCTTTTAATTTGACTTTTTGGGTTGGATTAACCAACATAGCATACTCTTTTGCCAGCTGTTCAATATTTCTGAGTTTCTTTTTCTGGATGACTTGAGTTACTTTTAACAAGCGTTCCATGGACTTATCTGAAAGAATACGACAAGCTTTTAAAACTTCAGTATTTTCTTCCACCAAATTTGGATTTTCTTGATTATGTCCCGAGCAGAAACAAACCAAATCACATCCTGCCTCCAAACTCAATTTTGCTTTTTCAGCTAAAGTTCCTTGCAAGGCCTTCATTTCAATAGCATCTGTAATCAACAAGCCATCAAAACCAATCTTCTGGCGAATCAATTGAATTCCTTTTTTAGACTGTGTAATCGGCTTGTCATCCACCTCTGGCAAGACAACGTGCGCTGTCATCCCGAATGGAATAAAGGATGCCATTTTTTGAAAAGGCAAAAAATCCCGTTCAATCAATTTCATATCCGCACTGATAACAGGAAGGCCGATATGGGAATCAGAGTTAGCCAGCCCATGCCCCGGTAAATGCTTCATACAAGGACAAATCCCTTTTTCCATATAGGTTTTAGCCAATAAAGAAGCATACTTTGCGACGACTTTCGGATCTTCAGAAAAGCATCTGGAAGCAATAGCACCCGTTGTATCCTTATGTAAAGTATCTGCCACGGGTGCAAAGGTAACATTGATGCCCAACTTTTGTAAATCATCCGCCATTAAAGTCGCATGTAATTCTGTTGCCCGGCGGGCCTCTTCATCCAGCAAACTTCCTAGTTGTTGTTGCGCCACATAATCACGCCAATAAGGAGGTCTTAAACGACGAACAAGTCCCCCTTCCTGGTCAATCGCAATTAAAAAATCATCACGACCAATGGCTGTACGAATGTCATCCGTCAATTTTTTAACCTGTTCAGGTGTGTCAATATTCCGTTTAAACAGGGTTAACCCCGCCGGATTATATTTTTTTAGTAGTTCGGCTTCACGAGATTGTAATTCCGTTCCACGCAGACAAATAAATGCTGATAATATTGGTTTCATATAAGCTCCTTTTTCTGTTTTTGTAATTTTTGTTGGCATTGCCATCCTTTAGCGGCCAGATTCACTTTATCCTTAAAAACTGTGGATTGATTTGGTTTGACAAAAACGCCACAAACAATGGCCTTTTTAGCCCCCACAATTTCAGGAATTTCCCATGCTTTATTTTCCAACTTATATCGAGCCAAATCAGCGAACAAACGTGCCTCCATCATTTCACCAAATGTTGAGTATTTAACTGTTGGTGGTTCATTAAAGCGGGAAAGAAAATCATGAAATTGTTGTGTGTGTTCCGGTAAAACATAGCCTTTTTTCTGGAGTAAATCTTCAAAGCTTGACCTTACAACCGGATTTTTCCAACCGCCCCCAAATAAAACAAAATGATTGGGAAGTTTTAGTTTTTTATCGGTCAATGTTAAAGCCTGAAATGCTATGTAGGCAGAAAAATATTCCAATGTGTGAACAGCAGTATTAAAATCAATAGCGCTTTCTTTGATGAGTTGGAAAACTTTATCTTTATGATAGTATTGCGGATCACCCGATTTGGGCAAAGGTCGTTCATAATACTCATGTCCAATGATAAATAATTTTTTTAAAAGAGCTTTATCTAATTGCCCTTTTAAACCATACTTTCCATTTTCATCAAAAGAATCTTTTGTATTTACTCTGATATAATTATCAACATATTCATTGAAGGGGCCGGCATCCGCCCCCAATTGCGCCTGACCACCAATAACCCAAGCAAAATTAGATGTATTTCCCCCATTATAATAGCACCCATCTCCTTCTGTTTTGGCAATATGAGCATTATGAGGTGGGACAAGTGGAGCCCCCTCAAACCCTGCCATCAGGGGAGCACTTCTGAAATCATAAACAACAGGAATCCCCGTTAAATTCGCCAGCATTTGTCCTGAGCCAATTTGTAATGTATAGGGTTGCGTTTTATCACTTTTTGCTTTTGATGGTGGATTATGATCCAATGTTTTACCATGAAATCCAATAGCGTCAATTGTGGTTTTATCAACGTGATTTTTTTGGCACATGTCATTGATACAGGTTGCCACCTGCCTGACATACTCATCATGAATTAAGTGAAATTCTAGGAGTTCCAAAATTTGAGATCTCGTTTTATCTTTGACAGCTGCGCGCAACCATTCCATTTTTTCTTGCATTTCTTTTGTATAAGGGGAAGAAAAGGAACAGATATCCTGCATTTGGTCGCCATCAAATTCAGTCAGAACTAAATCAATGGCATCCATGGAATTTCCAGTCATATTGCCAATAATATGATATTTCATCAATACATCTCCTTATCAAGTAATTTATAACAAAAAATAACTTTTTAGGCAAGTTATTTCTTGCGATTTGTACCAAAATACGAT
>JAZLIX010000035.1:0-14292 GCA_045617605.1 Alphaproteobacteria bacterium
GACAAAGCGGTAGATAAAATAGACCCACGTTCTTTATCAGGGGTAGAAGACAGCTGATTCAGTTCCGCAATTGCACGACGAGAATAGGCAAACCGATTACTTTCATTGACTGCTGCATCCAACACATCTTTCATTGGATCAGCCATCATAGCCATCTGATCGCCTTCATCAGCACGACGCTTAATATCCGCCGCCACTTTCATTTGTGTGGCGGTCAGCCATTCCAAAATCATCGCAATACAAGGTTCATGCCCATGCCAATCTTCAGGCAGTCCTTCCCAAGTTCCCACAGGGGCATAATTATTTAAGGTCAGTTGTCCCTTTTGTAAAGCATCCAACGCCAATAAAGCACTGTTATCAGACATATCGGTATAATAGGTTGCTAAAATTTTTGCATCCTCGGCATCAAAAGACCCTTCTTGCAACTTCGTTACAAAGTAATCATTTGCCCTGGCTCGTTCACACTTACTGGAAATAAAATGCAAAAAACCACTCATGGCATTACGACCTGTTTTTGACCAGTGCGGATCCTGTCCGCCCTTTGGTTCTTCCACCAAAACCGCCACCATTGAATCAATATACATATCCCGAGCAGGACCTAAAGGAGGCAAACATGTCGGGGAAAGTGGATTCCAACTGGGGTAATAAATGCCCCGTTCTGGATCATCTTGTGCGCCCCAATTGATGACAAAAACAGGTCCTTTTTTAGAACGGTACCCCGAAGTCATATCATTCAGTTCTGGCTTCACGTCATTTACAATAATACTTAAATCATCCGATTCTAAAATAGTAGGCACAACCACACCGGCCGTTTTACCTGCACCAGGAGGAGCCACTACCAAGGCAGACAGTGTTTCAGGCATTTTTAATAGTTTTCCATGAAAACGTCCTAAGACACAACAGAAACCATTCAATAATCCCATTTTTTTCACATCATCTAAACTAGCTAAACGTCCTGCCCCAAAAATGTTTGGCATATAATGATAAGGATTTGTCACCATTCCAATAATAAAAACAACCACAGTAACAACTAAAGGGAAAAAAGGCAAATAAAAACTGAATGGCACAGGACTCATAGATGTAAAAAATTTCCACCAAGTTTTATACCCGCTTATCAAGACTGAAGGATGTAAAGCGGCGTTTTTCCAAAAGGTCACCGTTTTTTTTAAGGTTTCCATATCCAGTCCAACACGCACCCATGATTCAATAGGTAAAACCAAAAAGGCCGTTACATACCCCGCTAATAAAGCTAAAAGCAAAAATAAAATAATCCGTCTGATAAATTTTTGTTGTTCCTGATATGCTTCATCTGCCATAAAAAACCTCCCTTACTAGTTTATAATAATGACTTTATTTTTTCAAGTGTTTCCGTAGATATTTTTTCTTGAGTTTCTTTAAATTGTTCTGTACAAGTCGGCAGTTCAACAGGTCCTCCTTCAGCTGTCCGACACACAGAGACCCCCAAATCATTCCATGTTTTCATCATATCTTCTGCATTAATAATTGTCCCAGATTTTTCAATTAAAACTGGGTGTACAGGCATTATAGACCCCACCTTTTGTTCCAACTGACTTGCTATTTGTTTTAATTCAAAAACAGGGGAAATACGGTGATCCGTTTCAGAAAACCATAAAGGATCCTCCTCGTTAAATGATTCTTCATCCGCCAACCAATCACCTTTTTCCTTATCATATAAAGCAATCAATAACTCGCCAGCAGAAACTGCAACCAAATCAATTTGTTTTTCCCAAAACGAAAGGGCAGGTAAAAGGGTATATCCAGCCTTTTCCAGTAATTCTTCCAAATTTTCATGAACCGATTCCATTTTAGGAATTTCAATTTCAGAAAGCGGCGTATCCGCCATTTCTGCAAAAGATTCATTAGTGAAGGGTTCAACAGGTGGTGGAGTAACAGGTGGCATTTCAGAATAAGTCTGTTTTGGAAAATTATCTTGAACAGGAATCCCAGAAGAAGGAGGAGCAAAATTCCCCATCGCCGTCGAATTATTTAAAAATGAAGACTGAGGAGTTACACTGGTTGGAGCAAGATGCGAACCTGTACTGGGTAATGACTGTGGACGATAACGGTAAGGTTCTGCCTTTTCCTTGGGTTCATAGACAGCCACTGCTTCTTTTAACTGTTTCTTTTTAGAAATCAAAAATGGCCAACGAATGACTTTCCATATTTTTTCCCAAAGCTTTCGCCACTTAACCTTTTGAGCCAAATACCATAAAAGGGCAAAAATAAAGGGCGCCAAAATAAAAGAAAAAATAAAAATCCAATCGCTTTTACTGGAAATATGCCACCCTGCCCTAAATTCCCCAAATAAATAACGCCATGATTTAAACGAAAAAAGGCGAAAATTCCAATTTTTAAACAAAAAGCCACGAAACCACCACCCAAAGAACAGTAGCCAGACAATGACACCAATAAAAAGAGTCCTTTTTTGTATGCGCATTTTTCACCTGCTTTTATTTGTTCCTATTATACACAAAAAAGAACAAAAGTGCCAGTAAAAAATGTTTTTTAAAATCGTTTAGGCATTTTGCAAAACTAAGTTGGGATTAAATAAAGTCTCTCCCCTGTCATTACTATGTTCATATTGATTCAAAATAAAGCGAAAATAGGTAAGTACAAACAATCTGGTTGCCGAAGAAAGACCTGAATTACCTTTGGCGGTGTCAATCTTGGAACACAATTGATGAATGGTCATATTTTCCCTTTGACAAATGTCCCCCAAAGAAATCCATGTTTCACGATCCAAACGCATACTGGTTCTGCGCCCATTCACTATCACATTTTTACAAATAAGCATCTTTTTCCCCTTTCATTTTAATTAAAGATACATTATACTTATGGGTACTGTTTGGACGGTTTTCAACCTAAAATAGTATATTTTATTAAAAAACAATTTTTAAGTGCATCAAAGGATATGAAATGAAAAGAAATCAGCCACCTAAAAAAAGACTCCATGATTGTGATTTTCCGGGATGTCCAGAGGCTGGTGAATTCCGTGCCCCAAAAGATAGAACTTTAAGTTCTTACTATTGGTTTTGTCAAAAACACGTGGCGGAATATAATAAAAACTGGGATTTTTTAAAGGGACTTTCCCCCGATGAAATTGAAGATCAAATTCAAAATGATGTCGGTTGGCAACGTCCTACTTGGAAATTAGGAACAGAAGGAATTCATTATCGGGCTGATAAAATCCAAGATGACTTTGGCGTTTTTAAAGAAGCTGGGCTGGGCATGAGTGGGCATTACAATCCCCCTCGCCCAAAATATCCTGCAAAAGTGACCAATGCGATGACCTTTATGCAACTGGAACACCCTTTAACGCTGGAAGCCGTCAAGAAAAAATATAAGGTTTTAGCCAAAAAATATCATCCAGATGTCAGCAAAAAAGACGCCTCTTTATTCCAAAAGCTATCCAACGCCAAAGATACTCTGATTGATTTTTTAAATCAAAACTAAATCTTTCTTTTGGGAAAATAGTTTTCTTTATCTTTTAAATTGCGCCCACAAAAGCGTCCCCCTTCCTGACAGGCACCGTGCACAAAACAAGGGGGAGAAAATCGTTCCAAAATTGCCGGATTTTGAAGTTGAGCTTTCAATCCTTGGCGCAGTTGAACCGCCATATGATAAATTTCTTCCTGTGCACACCAACAGGTTCGCTTGGCCTGTTCATGCATCAGGGCATTTAAATCCCCTGTTTTTTGATATTTCACCATAGCCCCATAAGGGGAAATAAGACAAGCCACATGCTGACCACATTCTTTTGCCAAATCCAACCATTCTTGCATATAAAGACGAGCAGTTTCAGTCAATCCTACTTCTGCCACCAAAGGCGGAACATAAAAGCCCCCTGTAAAATGAGGTGCTGATCGTTTAATGGACCGATGCCGTTGGTCTTGCCCAAAAGCCCCACAGGAACACACCACTTCACTTTGTACCAAAAACTGTGAATTAGCCATTGTCATTGGCGAAAAAGGAAGTGTATCCAAACTATCTGGCAAAGGGGCAATATTTAAAGAGCTTTCATCCCCCACCACATTTAAGACTTTTGCATTAGGCTCAAAGGTAATTTCAGCTACATACGATAAAATATCAGGCGTCCAGTTGATTGTCCGTTTATTTTCATCAAACATATAGGCGCTATCTGGATTTTTTGTCATTACCAACTCTGCCATTTTTTGAGTGGCTAACCGCATTTCAGGGGTCCATGCCACACGATAAAGGGCTGTCAAAGCCGATAAATTCACTGTAAAATCCAATGCTGTCGGAGCCAATTGTGAGATAAAAACGCGCAGTTGTTCTTGGGCAATTTTCGGCGCATTTTGACTGATGTATTTTTCAGAAACAAAAGGGCGTTCTTGTTTGATATGTTGCCCCGCTAACTCTGTTAAATGGGCAATATTTTCTTGATAAATCTGTACCCCTTTTTGAATCCAAGCCATAATTTTATCGGCAGGAGCATCTGGATAATAAGTCAATAAACTCCTGCGTAAAGCATCAAAATCGGGCTCATTATACATTTTAGAATAACGTCCAGACCGTTGGTCTGAATTATAATGGGAGCTAGTTAAATGCAGTCCAAACACCACTGCAGACACAGGGATATTCTCCACAAAAAAAGTAAAAAAGTTATGCTGTAAAGTGGTATGATGCCCTGGATCAAACAAACGCGCCTTGACGTCAATCGGTTGATTCAAAGTATCTGGATTGATGGAATAACACACTCGCGCCGCATGGCTGGACAATTGTGTAACTGACAAATCCGTTTTAGCTTTCAAACTGACTTTCATAACAACTCCTTTCTTATTTTTTCAGCAATTTCAAAGGCAGGATTCAAACGCTGTTTGGGTTTAACGGGTTTATCCCCTGCCGGCACTGCATACCCCCCTTGATAGAGTTCTTGATGAAAACGGGCGTGTTTTTCCCCCACCATTCCCTTTGGCGCAAAAATAACAACAGACACCCCAGAGCCTGCACATTCCGAACACATGGACATAGAATCCCCCGTCACCACCAAAGTGTCTGCCATAGACAGCAACCCAAAATAGGGATTCTCTGATTTATCCCCAAACTGATAAAAAAACTTGGGCTCTGGCAATTCTTTTTTTAAATAGGCCACAATATCGGCTGGCGTCCGTCTGGAAGTCGTCACCAACAAACTGGCAGGCTTTAAATCTTGAATTGTTTGAACTAAATCCTTGGCATTTTCCAAAGTAAAGGCTTTATCTTTAGTCGCCCCGCCCACCAACAAACTGACACGAGGGGACGGATATTTTTTTAATAAGGGCTCCCAATGCCTTTTTTCTTGAGCCAATTTTTGCTCTGTCACCCGATGAGGTGTTCCCAAAACCTGCATCACATTTTTGGCTTTTCCAGTATAACGATCATGAACGGGCAAAATCAATAAGTCTGCCTTTTTTTCCTCTAATTTTCCAGGATTCATCAACTGAACAATTTTGGTCTTTCCACCAGAGCGTTTTTTAATGGCCAACGCCACAGGAAAACTGCGCCGTCCTGCACTTAAAACAACATCGGGATATGGAGCCTTTAATCCTTCCTCAGATTCTTTCGTGATACCGATAAAGGAAGCGCCCCGTAAAAAATTCGGAAGCTTCACCCATTTTGTATAGCGAATATCTTTACGTTCATAGACCTCACCCAAAGCCTCCACAATTCCCAATAATTGATTGACATTCCCAGCCCTGTCATCTGCTAAAATCCAAATCATTTTAAGCCTTTCACTTCTGCGACCGTTGTCCCCGCCTTTTTCTTTAAGAGTTCAATTCCCTTTAAAACAATTTTATTTGATTCATCAGGGGTTATTTTACCTTGACAAATGGCCGTTTGAAAATACTGACAGGGGCGTCCCAAATAAGCCACATTGACGCTTTTATCCTGAATCGCCTGCTGACGCACAACTTCACTAGGAGGCGTTTCAAAATCTTCCACGTAAACCGTCAAAGGTTTTCCTTGTTCTGAAATATGATACCAACTGGACAAAACATAGGGCGACACCATCAGTGTTTGAAATCGAAAATCCGCTTTTTCCAAGGGATTACGATAAGCACATCCCGCCACAGCTACACATAAAAGTAAAATTATTTTTTTCATGACTTTACTATACCAAACGAAAGGCGTGTTGACAAGTAAAATTTTGATTCCTTTTTATAAAAAGAAGGGGGTGATGAAAATGACAGGATGTGGATGTGGTTGTGGCACCAAAAAAGGCACAAAAAAAGGTGGAAAATAACACCAAAATAGCCACCCGAAAATGGGTGGCTATTCTTTTGAAACTCATTAAATATGTTATTTAATTTTCTTTTCAACAAACTCTTCGTGCTTACGTGTTTTAGGATTATATTTACGACGTTTCACTTTTTCTGTATGAGTTTTAGGATTCTTTTTAGCAGTATAAAAATATCCCTCTGGTCCCTCTAATTTAATTTTAATTGCATTCTTTTTTGCCATGGTAAAGCCTTTCTTAAAAAATAAAGTGGTCTTATTTTATCCGATTTATTTTCAAAAGTCAAGGAAAATTTTATATGAAAAAACAGGCCCCACAAAAGAGCCTGTTCTTCCCCAATGCCTCAACTAAAAGTAATAGCGCATAGAAAGCAAAATATCATGCGAACGTACATCTGCTTCAGTCTTGCCAGTATAACCTTCGCTTGCTTTTACTTTAGCTTGTCCCAAATCACTGTAACGGTAGCCTAGGTCAAACGAAACATTTGGGCACCAGTGATAATCAATGCCGGCTCCCAAATTCCAAGCAAAATCAAACTTTGTTTTGCCGTCAAAAGAGTCTGCTTTATCATCTGTCTTGTGCATAGCCATACCTAATCCGCCCATCCCATACACACTGAATCCATGACTGATAGGCATTTTGGCATAAACATTAATTAAAGCAGGAACAGACCAAATATCCGTTTTTTGATCATCCATTTCAATTTCACCGAATCCACGCCAACCGACTGTTAAATCAGTCCGCATATATTCATTGAAATGATAACCTAAACCAACATTAGCAATACCATTTTCTTTGTAGTCATCCTTTCCCATACCATAGCCCAATTGCATCACTGCATAGGAATGACTGGGGGTATAAAAATCATTGTCTGCTTTTGCAATACCTGCACTCAACAGAGTCAGGACTGCCAAACTTGATAATAAAATTTTCTTCATTTGATTCTCCTTTCATTGTTTTTAATCAGTTGAAGCATAAAAATTGTGGGGATTAAAAATAATAAAATCCAGTCTTTTAAAGTAAGATTTTTAAAATAAATATCCTTATATGTCAAATACATATTTGCGTGTGTCAAAAATCAAAAAAACATTCCAATAAAAATCTTGCTTTTTTAAATAATGGGCTGTAAAATAAAAAAAACAAAAGGAGATAAAATGTCTGATTTTCCGATTTTACAAAAAGTAATTCGTGGCGATGAACAATTTTTTTGGAATGCCACTGGCTCACTGGCAGATGTCAAATACAATCCTTGGTATTGGTTTTTAACGCTCATCACACTCGGTATTTTTTTAGTTGCCCTTTACTATAAAAGGATTTACACTTCCTATTCTTTAACAAATAAACGCTTAATTGTTATTTCCGGAATTTTTACAAAATCAGTAGATGAAATCGAACTCTTTCGTGTGATAGATTCCGTAGCCAATCAAAGCATGATTGATGTATGGGCCGATATTGGCGATATCACTATTTCCTCTTCGGATAAGACTGGCACGATTGTCATGAAAAAAGTCCCCAATCCCCACTATTTACGAGATACACTACGCCGTCAATATATGCAGGCTAGACAATCTAAGGGAACTGTTTTATTGGAAACATTGGGTAAAGAATAATTATTTTGGCAGTCGTTTTATTCGTTCCATCAAAACAGGAATTAACCGCTTTTGAATAGCTTCTGCCTTATCATCATTAAAATAATATTCATGTGAATGAGGCGTATAGACCCCCTTTTTACAAACAGATACACGAAATCCCATTTTATTAAACAAAGGAAGAACCTGCGCTAAATGTCCTTCTGAAACCGTGACCAAAGGCTTTTGTTTTAATTCTTTCACAACTGTTTTTAAGATATTTGTGGCAATTCCTCTATGACGATAAGCTTTAGAAACAAATAAGGTGCAAAGTTTCTTTTCTTCCGGTGTATCCTTGAACAAAGCCACCCCCATTAAAACACCCTGTTCTTCTGCAACGACTATTCCCCGTTTCCCATTTTGAAGTCCAGGCAAAAAAGTCGAAAAGTACCAATTTTCATAATTAGGATAAATTCGAACAAGCGATTTAGTCAAATTAAAAATTTGCTGATACATTAAATCGTGTGTTTTCAGAAAAGAACGATGTACTTTTATTTGCATAATGAATTCCCTTTTGCTATGATTATATCAGAAATATTTATTTTTAGCAAGGAGAGTTTAATGTTTGAAATGAAGGTCCAAACAAAATACTATCAACTTTTAAAAAAGGGGATAAAGACAATTGAATTACGCTTATTTGATGAAAAAAGACAACAAATAAAAGTAGGAGATGAAATTCAATTTTCAGATTTATCAAATTCCAACGATACCTTTAAAGCCATCGTTTTACAATTACATAACGCCAATTCTTTTAAGGAGTTATGTCAAATGATTCCGCTGGAAAAAACAGGATTTTCAAAAGCAGATGAACTCCTTGCCTGTTTGCAAGAATTTTATCCCCCAGAAAAACAACAAAAATATGGTGTTTTAGGAATAGAAGTAAAAAAGATTTAATCTTTTCTCACAATGATGGCTCTGTCCACTTTAGGTAAAAGTTGACATTTTTTAATAATTATGGTACAATTGTGTCCGATAAAAAGGAGTACTCATGCAAAATACAGAGTTCTATGACCTATTTTTAAAGGAATCTTTTTATCTTTTTATAACCCAACCAGAAACAAAGGAGACTCCCTCATGCATACATTTACTCATGAACCCAAGTTAGAAGATTACTATCAACATGGCACTTACAATTACCAACAGTACCAGTATGATCTAGAAATTTATCATAATGGTCGTGCAATTTGTGATGACTTTGGACCTGATGGACAACCGTGGTATCCAGATGAAGACACCCTTTCTGGCACAGTAGACATACCCCAAAATCCAAAAATTTCTTCCGAATTACAGAAAAAATTGATAAAGCTCAGGCTAACATTAAAAAACGTCAAAATGACGAAGAATGGCAAGCTATTTGTAGTGCTACTAAAGTATTGATAAAAAGTAAGCAAAAAACTGTGGCTCGAAATTTAATTCAAAGCTATTTAAAAGCTCATCAACGCTAACCGAGGAGGAACCATGTGCGAAGAAAATGTTGATAAATCCCCAGCGGCCGTCGGGGCATTATTAGCCTTGTTATTATTTTTAAGTTGTGCCAACACTAGAAAGTATCAACAACCTCAAAAACAGGAAACTGATAAAATTGCGCCTAAAATTGAGAATCGACAAAAAATTGCAACAAATCAATTTTTAAAAGTTTCTCGTTCTTATTATCCTATCACAAGATAACAAGCGGATAAAAACTGGCTTTTTTCCTATTTAAAAAACGGAACAACGGCCCGCATCAACTCGGTTGTTCCTTGATGCGCAACTGCCGAAATAATAAACGGTGTTTTCTTTGTGGTACGTTTTATGGAAGCCACTTTCTTTTTGATTTCTTCATCCGTCAAACTATCGCATTTATTCAACGCAATAATTTCAGGTTTACTTGCCAATTCAGGACTATATGCTTCCAATTCTTTACGTATCGTTTTATAACTCTGTCCCACTTTTTCAGCTGTAGCATCAATCAAGTGAATCAATGCCCGACATCTTTCCACATGCTTTAAAAAATGAATACCAAGACCTGTTCCTTCGTGAGCCCCTTCAATCAACCCAGGAATATCGGCCAAAATAACATCTCGTCCATCCACATTGGCCACCCCCAAATTCGGATGAATCGTGGTAAAAGGATAGTCGGCAATTTTGGGACGTGCCCGTGTTAAAGCGGTCAATAAAGTAGATTTTCCGGCATTAGGAAGCCCGACAAATCCCACATCAGCAATCAATTTCAGGCGAAGCCATACCCATAACTCTTCTCCTTCGCCCCCTTCTTCAGCAAACTCTGGTGCCTGATTCGTTGAGGTTTTAAAGAAGTTATTTCCCCTGCCGCCACGACCACCACGCGCTGCCACAAAGGTCTGCCCAACCTCTAACATATCGGTTAAAACTGTTTTACCGTCTTCGGCAACAATCTGTGTTCCCACAGGAACCTTTATAATTAAATCTTCGCCCTTAGCGCCTGTCTTATTCGCCCCTGCCCCAGGATGTCCTTTTTCAGCCTTAAAATGTTGTTGATATCGAAAGTCAATCAAGGTATTTAAGTTATCTTGTGCCACCAAAATCACATCACCGCCGGCACCTCCATTACCTCCATCTGGTCCACCAAATTCAATGAATTTTTCATGGCGAAAAGATTTGGCACCATGACCACCATCTCCAGCTTTGATATAAATTTTGGCTTCATCTAAGAATTTCATTTGGGCTCCTTTTTGTCGGATAATAGCATACTCACCTGTTAAAAGCAAGAATTAACGGCTTTGTGGTTTTTTCCCCTTCAAAAACAAATATCCACGTTTTAAAATTTTATCGCTACAAACAAAGCTTGGTTTTCCCTGAACCATCGCTTTTAGTTTTGGTAAATAGTCAGGTCTCTTACGAGCAGCCAACATAACTTCTTCCATTTCATGTAACCGCTCAGGGGTTGTAGTACCTAATTCCTTTCTTCCATCTAAAATAAACTTATTTACCTCAGCTAATTCCTTCTTTAGATCCTTTCCTTTTCTTATTTTATCCTCTATTTCTTTTTTTAAATCAATCGCCTTCATTACTGCTTTTCTGATGCTCTGCCTGTATATCATTTGATCAAGCAAAAGGTCATTTCTTTTTGCATCTTCAACTGAATGTAATCTGCGTAGACCACAAGCTTCACAAAACAAAAACTCCTGAGGTGGCATTATATTCCAATACTTCAAACGGGAAATTAACAGATTTCTTTTTGCTTTGTCAATTGTTCCACCGTTCAATAAAATATATCTAACAACATCATGAAATGGTACATGAAATGGTAATAGAGTTTCAGAGTTAATATGAACAAAATAATCCAAAGGGAAACGCTCTTTTTCATCCTGTCGATTCACATTAGCTTTATAAGTACCTACCAATAATTCAATGCACTCTTTTGTCTGACCCAATTTTCCACACAGCCCCTGACGGGTTCCCATATGTTGTAACAAATGCGTAATCAAAGGAGCTCCATCAATCAAGTCATTTACTTTAAAAACATCCGAATATTTTTTAAGGGCATTACTTAACTTATCTAAATCTGCTTCTTTACAGGCTGTCAAAAAAGTAGTTTCCATATCTTTCTGTTCTTTTAAAGCTTTTTCATAAAAAGCAGGGGATAAGTTGGTTTCGGTCATTTATAAATCCTCTCAATTAAATTTCACAGCAACGCTCAAATATTTTATCACTTTTTTAAACTTTTGTCAATCTTTTTGATAGACACTTTTAAAAAAGTCTGTGGCACCCCCTTGACAGGTAAAAGTAAATGTGGTATAATTTCGTTCACATTCCGTACGCGGGGTAGAGCAGTCCGGTAGCTTGCCAGGCTCATAACCTGGAGGTCATGTGGTTCAAATCCCATCCCCGCAACCAAACAAAAATTAAGCCATTGATTTCCAATGGCTTTTTTTCGTGTTTTTGCACAATAAATTTTTGTCCCGTACATTTGGTACAGTGGATGTACACATGCACAGGTGCCCAACATGCCCTTTTGGTTATTAGGGTCTTTTGCCTGTTAAATACATCATTGAATAATGCCTTTGTGCCAAAACAAACCTTACAAGACATTTGTTTTTTCAAATATCGTAGATTTTTAAATTTAAATGACTTTTGGCCAAACAATCCACAAATAACTCATAAACAAAAGGAACCACAATGTACCATAAGTATCCCTGTCTAATTTTTAAAAGACATCATTACTATTTACGGATGGCCATTCCAAAACACTTGTGGTTTCTTGCAAAATGTAAGGAAATATGTTATACTTTAGGGACTTCCGAGCAACAGATTGCTGTGATGCGTTGGAAAAAAGAAATCTTTAAGGTTCAATCCTTTTTAGAAGTATTTGAGGATATTTGTATGAAATTATGCAACAATGAAATAGTCTTAGATTCAACAGATGTAGATAAAGTGCTGTTGCATAGATTGGAACAAATTCAACTTTTCTTAGAAGAAAATTCTGAAGAATTAATGAACGGCAGTAAAATCTATACAGATATTCAAATTTTAGACGATTCCAACAAAACGATTGATTCCCAAAAGGTACAACAAACAGTCACTCAATTGATAATTGAATATATTGAATCCTTAATTAAAAAACAAAAAAGCAATATGACACTTCGGACAGTGTATAAGAAGCTTCAAGAAAATAATGCATTTTTCAATATATCCCACAAAGATGAACGTTCTTATGAATGGTATAAATCTTTGGTAAAGCATTTAGGTGGATTAGAACATTACACACAAAAAAGCATTCAGGCTATTTCCAATGATACCAGTTATAATCCCAGCAGTCCAAAGATTAAATCATTGTTAAAAACATATGATGATAAGAAATCAGCAGAACGTTTAAACAAACCTTTGACACGTACCCATTGGACAAAACTGTTTAAAAAATATGTTATCAACAAGAAAAATTTAAAAGATGTAGATAAACGTACCTTAGATGCCAATCAAAAAAGTTTAGAATTAGTATTTCTTTTAATTACAAAAGAATATATTGAAGAAATTACAGAATTAGATTGTCGTAAATTAAGCGAAATCATATATCGGGTTCCCAAACGTTGGCACGAACCACTTAAGAAAGGTAAATCAATCCATAGTATTTTACAAAACAATCCAGATAAAACGTTATCCAAAACAACCATTAAGAATCATCTTTTCACATTCCGTGAATTTATGCGGTTTGCTGTCCATGAGCAAATTATTAAGAATTCTTTTAATGAAATGGTGGATTTACCGGTAAAATTAAACAAACAACACCGAGCCCCTTTTACCTCTAATGAACTAAGAGTTATCTTTAATCCTAAAAACTATCCTAAACCAGATATACGAAATAATATGCCCAAATTTTGGGTTCCTCTCATTGCATTATATCAAGGATGTCGTATCAACGAAATATGCCAATTAGATGTAAATGATATTGTCAAAGACAGAGGAATTCCGTGTTTTTCTATTAATGAAGATGCCGAAGACAAATCTGTTAAAACAGAACCGTCAAAAAGATTAATCCCCGTTCATCCTCAACTTATTAAAATGGGCTTTTTAACATTTGTGTTATTTCAACGACAGAATAAAGAACGGAAACTGTTTAGTACACTCAAAAAACAAAACAGAAATGGATATGCTGACCAAGTACAAAGATGGTTCGCACGCTATTTAGATAAATTAGATATTACTGAATCCAATAAAGTATTCCATAGTTTTCGCCACACATTTGAATGTAAGGCTATAGAAAAGAAATTACACACAGAACATCAAAATGCTTTAGGTGGTTGGACTAATAAAGGTGTTGGACAAGCTGTATATGGCCGGAAACTATCAACCAAAGTTTTATTCAATGAACTATCAAAAGTAAATTATCCACTTTCGTCCGAAATGAAAGCATTAGAAAAAGAATTTAAAGATTCTTTCATCTATCGGAATTTAATTATCAATAAGAATTAAAAAGTTAAAAATATACTTTTTTTGTTTATAAAAGAAAAATTGCTTGATATTTGTTAAAATTTGTTTTATAATAAAAAAACAAAACAAGGAGACAAATATGAAAAACAGACCCTTATACCTTCAAAAGTTAATAAATTTCAAAGATAAAGAACAAATAAAGGTTATCACGGGTATTCGCCGTTGTGGTAAATCAAAGCTGTTAGATTTATTCATAGAATATTTAACGTCTAATGGCATCTCTTCTTCTCATATCATTAAGTATAACTTTGAATCATTAAAGTATAAGGATATGAGCTATAATGATTTATATGAAGATGTAATGAAAAAAGCGAAGAAGGTTAAAGGAAAGGTTTATTTGTTTTTTGATGAAGTACAAAAGATTCCACAATGGGAATTAGCAATTAATTCATTTCGTGTGGATTTAGATTCTGATATATACATCACTGGTTCTAACGCTTACTTATTATCCTCACAATT
>JAZLIX010000036.1:0-11856 GCA_045617605.1 Alphaproteobacteria bacterium
CACTTCATCTAGCAGCAGGATAGGGCAACGCCCTTGTTCTGCCATTTGGGCGCGCATTTCGGCCAAGATAATGGACAACAACAAAGCTTTTTGTTCCCCGGTGGAACATAAATCAGCTGAACGATTTTGTTGCTTGTGTAAAACGGTAAAATCTGCCGTATGAGGTCCCGTTAAATTACCCCCTTCAGCACAAATTTTTCGGGCATTTTTCAGGCGTCCCGCAAACATATCTTCCACCAAAACTGCCCCTTGCGTTTGCAGGGCTTCTTCTATCACACCTGTTAAATGAATTTCGGCCGATGGAAAGGACGGATCAGGGGAAACATTTAAATAGGAAGACAGACGTTTAACAATATCCAAGCGACTGGCCGAAATGGCAATCCCATTTTCCACCAGTTGTTGTTCCAGTCCTTCCAACCAAACAGGGTCCAAGCGCCCTTCACGCAATAAACATAACCATTGTTTTAAAGCGGCAGAATAATCAGCTAACCGATTAGCATGATTGGGATCAAAGGCCTGAACAATGCGATCTAAAAAACGACGTCTGGCGTTGGGATCCCCACAAAAAAGTCTGTCTTGTGCAGGGGTTAGCCACAGACACCGAAATATATCAGCCAAATCTGATTGGCGTGTGGTCGGCTTGCCATTGATACGGGTTTGGCGGCGTTCTGCTCCTTCCACCATACCAGTACCGATTTTGTTATCCCCAAAGGGCGAAAAGGTATCCGCTACAATACTCCATAAAGGATAAACATTTTCCCCCATACGACGGGCGATATCAGTTAAACGGGCACTGCGTAAACCTCGCCCTGGGGTTAAATAAGAAATAGCCTCTAAAATATTTGTTTTACCAGCCCCGTTATGTCCCACTAAAGCCACAGGCTCCCCGTTTGTTCCTAAGCTCAAATCCAATACTTCATAGGAACGAAAGTTGTTCAGACGTAATCGGCTGATTCCTGTTTTCATTAAAGGACTTACACACGCATTGGCATCAAAACATACAAAGTATTTGTATCGTTGGCATCATGCAAAATGACAGGTGAAACACTGTCTTCAAAACTCATTTGCACTTGAGCCCCTTTAATTTGAGCTAAAATGTCTAACAAATAACGGAAATTGAATCCCATGTCAGTAGCTGTGCCATCATAGGTAATATCCAATTCATCTTCGGCAGAACCTTCATCAGCAGCGGCAGCTGTCACTTGCAACAAATTGGGTTGTACGGTCAGTTTAATTCCACGTGATTTTTCAGATACCACAGAAACACGTTCAACTACAGCAGCCAAGGACTTTGTCTCAGCTAACATTTTTTTGTCATTATTAACCGGAATCACTTTTTCATATTCCGGATAAGTACCATCAATCAAACGAGAAGAAAGTTCGACCTTTCCCAATTTAAAACGAATTTGGTTGGCGGATAAGGAAAGTTCCACATTATCAGTATTTTCACCCAGTAATTTTGTTAATTCCCCAATTGTCTTACGTGGAATAATGACTCCTGGCATTTCTTTAGCCCCTTCGGGTAAAGTCCGTTTAGTAAAGGCCAAACGATGTCCGTCAGTAGCAACAGCCACTAAAGAGTCATTTTTTGGATGCAAATAAATACCGTTTAAATTGTAACGTGTTTCTTCCACAGATACGGCAAAACCTGTTTTTCCAATCATGTCAGCTAAATCAGTTGAACTTAAACTGAATGTAAAAGGTGTTTCCTCTTTGGCCATTGTTGGGAAACCATCAGCCGGAAGTGAAGCAAGGGCAAAACGAGAACGTCCGCAGGCTAAAGTCACTTGTCCCGTTGTGTCTGAAGCACTTAAAGACAGTTGTGATCCATCTGGTAAACGACGCACAATGTCGTATAACTTGTGTGCAGGAATTGTGATTGCCCCTTCTTCTTCCACTTCAGCAGGGACAGTTTCGGTAATTTCAATTTCGTTATCAGTGGCCTTTAAGGAAATACCATTCGGACTGGTTTCAATCAACACATTGGACAAAACAGGAATTGTTTGCCGACGTTCTACAATGCTTTGTGTATGTGCCAAAGCTTTCAATAAAAGGGCTTGATCAATCGTAATTTTTAACATCTTTTTCTCCTTTTTAAACGGGTTATTTTTACTTAGCTTAACCCTAGCAAAATTTCACAAAAAAAGCCACAAAAAAATGCATCTGTCGTCTTTTTTTTAAAAGAGGCTGGATTTTTATGAAAAAATGCGCTATACCTTATGGAGAGAGGGGAGAAAATGACACAAGAATTAGGGGAGAAAGACCTTTATAAAAAAGGCACTTTAAAAAAAGATTTTAGGCCCAAGGCCAGTCGTCATATTATTGGACAGGAAAGGGCTTTGAAAAGTTTAAATTTTGCGGTTAATTTATCTACCCCAAATGCGCATTTAGTTTGCTTGGGTCCCAAAGGTGTTGGGCGTACTAGTTTAACCTTGGATATTTTACGTCAGTTTGCTGAAAATAAACCTGCTCCAGATGATTGGATTTATGTGGCGGATTTTAAAGATTTATTGCATCCAATTCCTATCGCCTTATCCGCAGGGCAGGGAAGTCTTTTTGCGTTAAAAATGGCTCTGGCGATTGACAGTTTGAAAGCTGAATTAAAGACTCTTTTTTCTGATGAAACCTATCAAATAGGGCTGGCGCATATCAAACAAAAATACGTTGCGCAAAAACAAGCTGATTTTAATCGATTGGCCGAGGCAGTGGCCACCCCCTATACCACACTTTCTAAAACAGCAGGGGGGATAGTGGTGAGTCCCCTTAAAAATGGTCAAGTGCTAGCCCCTGATGATTTTAATTGTTTGCCGATTGAAGAGCGAAAGTTTTTATTAAATGAATTAAAATCGGCGCAAAATCGATTGGAACAAGCCTTAACAGAAAGTACTTTTGATGCTTCGGCCGAAAGTGAAGAAATCACCTTATTTAATCAGAAATTGGCTGAAAAAAGAATAGATAAAAAATTCAATAGCCTTCATAAAAACTATCCCGCTTTAAAGCCTTTTTTGACGGGGGCAAAGGAATATATTTTGGAAAATCTGACTTCCTTGATGACGGGAAATCAGGAAGCGTGGCGTTTATTACAGGTCAATGTTTTAGTATCTAATGTGCCAGAAAAAGGGGCCCCAGTGGTGTCTATGGGGCATGTTAGTATAGGGGCTTTACTGGGTAAAATTGAACGGGAACAACAGGCGGGAAGCTTGATTAGTGATCATACTTTGATTCAAGCGGGGGCTTTGCACACAGCCAATGGTGGCTTTTTAGTCATTGAAGGAAAAGATTTATTGAATGCGCCTTTGGTATGGCAGGTATTAAAGCAATCTCTTTATACACATAAAATTCAAATGGATGGCTTGGATGAAGGCGTTTTTGCCGTCAAATCTTTACAGCCACAGCCGATACCCTTAAATGTCAAAGTAATTTTGGTGGGGGATACCAACTTATATTATACATTGGCGAATAAGGAAGAAGACTTTGAAGAATTGTTTAAATTGCAGGCACGCTTTAGTGAAAAAATGTCCAGAACGCCCGCCACTGAAAAAGAATACGCCTCTGTTTTGGCGGACTTTTTGGAACGGAATCATTTATTACCTTTTGACATCAGTGCCTATAATCGGTTGATAGAGTTTGCCGCACGTTTGGCGCAGGATAAGGATAGCTTATCTACACGCTTGGTACGTGTCCATGATTTAATGCGTGAAGCGGATTTTGTTTCACGTGAAACAGGCGCAAAAGAAGTGACCGAAAAAGAAGTAGTAACAGCATTAAAAGAACGGAAAATGCGCCTTGATTCAGCCCACGAAGAATGGTTGGAAACTGTCCAAAAAGGGTTGTTAAAGTTGAATTTGTCAGGCGAGGCGGTGGGGCAAATCAATGCCTTAGTGGTACACGAATTGGGGGCTTTTCAGTTTGGGCGTCCCTCACGTGTGACTTGTCGGGTACGTCTGGGATCAGGCACCGTAGCGGATATTGAACGAGAAGTGTCTTTAGGTGGCACTTTGCACAGTAAAGGGGTCCTGATTTTGGGGGCTTATTTATCTGCTAAATATGGACAAGAATACACTTTGCCCATTGATGCCAGTTTGGTGTGGGAACAATCGTACAGTGAATTGGATGGCGATTCGGCCAGTTCCGCAGAATTGTATGCTTTATTGTCGGCGATTGGGGAAATTCCCTTGAATCAATCCATTGCCGTCACAGGCTCGGTCAATCAAATGGGGGAGATTCAAGCGGTGGGGGCATTGAATGAAAAAATTGAAGGCTTTTATGAAGCTTGCCGAACAACAGGCCTGACAGGGCATCAAGGCGTTTTAATCCCCGAAGTATCCGTCGGGAATTTGATGTTGTCGGATGAGGTACGTCAAGCAGTCAAGGATAAGAAATTCCATATCTGGTCAGTAAAAACAATTGAGGACGGTTTTGCCTTTTTGACAGGTTTAACTCCTGTGGCAGCGCACAAGAAAATCACTGAAGCCTTATCGCACTATCATTATTTGGTAAAGAAATAATTGATTTTTTGTTTTTGTTATGTTAAAATCCTTTTGGATATGGGGAAAGGTTCCTTGTGTCTGGGGTTTAGCAACCCTTTATTAAGTAGCGTCGTCAGACGTAAAATCCACCTGCATTGGTTGGATGGTCGCAGAATAAGGCATGCCAAATATGCGACACTATTCTACTTATAGTTGCTAACTCCAACCACTTTTATAAGTGGTTTTTTGATTTATAGAAGGAGGAAGTCTATGTCAAAACTTTTCACTGCTTTATTCTTATTTTTATTAACGGGATGCACGACAGCGGGCCCATTTATCACCAACATCAGTCAAAATAAAGACGGGACTTTAAAAGTGGAAAAATGTATGGTGGAACATAATGCTTTGACGGGGGCTATTGCGACAACGAATTGCACTTCAGGCTACGTATAAAAAATTCCCGTCCGAAAGGGGCGGGGAAATTTCTGTTTAACAGATTTATTTAGGGGCCACCAACATACTCATATTCCGCCCTTCAACCTTGGGGGCATTTTCCACTTTGGCAATATCGGCGATTTCCTTTTCGGCACGTTTCAAGACATCTGTTCCTAAATCCTGATAGGACATTTCACGTCCACGGAAACGAATAGTGAATTTCACTTTGTTTCCTTCCTCTAAAAATTTACGAGCGTTGCGCATTTTAAAGGTATAGTCATTATCCCCGATATTAGGGGTAAATTTAATTTCTTTGACTTCAACGACCTTCTGTTTTTTCTTGGCCTCTTGGCGACGTTTTTGTAGTTCGTATTTGTATTTGCCGGCATCCAAAATTTTGCACACAGGAATTGGTCCTGCATTGGAAATTTCCACCAAATCCAAACCAGCTTCATCGGCTTGACGTAAGGCTTGCCTTAACACCATAATTCCGACATTTTCGCCATTTTGTAAAATTAAACGTACTTGAGGAGCATTAATTTGCTCATTGATTCTTGGTTCATCTTTTCCCGATGATTGGGTATTATTTAAGTTTAAAATAGTCATTCTCCAAAAAAAGTTTTAACACGAGATATATTTTAGCGTTTTTTTTAAAGACATTCAAGTTTTTTTTTGCTATACTTTCTAAAAAGGGTGGAAAAATGCTTTTAAAAATACTTTTAAGCTTATTTATATTATTATCATCTGTTGCGGGGTCAGCGGGCTTTCCGACCTTTGTTCCCATTAAAAAAAACGAAGCTGGGATTGGCCGGTGGCAGGAAATGCCCTTTGGTGAGATGCGTATTCTTTCCTGCAGTTCGGGGGTAAAGGATTTATCCATGGTAGTGGGGGGATTACAGGTGAAATTAAATCCCGATTGGATCATGAAAAAGCCCACCCTGAAACCTTTAAATGATAATTACCCCAGCTGGATTGAAATGCCGGTTACTGTGGGGAATGGTCAAAATCCGACATATCAAGGCGAAATTTTATTTCCATTGATTTATGGTCGTTCATCTTTAGATAAAACGCCTTTTGAATTAGGGGTACAAGGGGATTTACCTGTTTGTCAGGGGCAAAAATGTATGACTTTGCCGATTCGAATGACAATTACATTGTCACCTGAAGAGGCAGATTATACAACAGCTTGTTTTTATTTAATGGATCGCCAACGCTTGGCACCACTTCCTGCGGATGCGGTGGGGATAAAAGGGGTGGCTTGGAAAGTGGGGGATGCTGTTCAAATGGCGTTTTCGGGACTTAAAAAAGTAAATGTGGCCTTTTTAAAAACGGCAACTGATAAAGACTTTCAAGTTCAAGAAACTCAAATAGAAAAAACAGGGGCAATTTTACGGGTTAAAGCGCAGCCTTGGGCTTTAGGAACAGAACAAGATTGGATTTTAATTACGGATAAAGGCATCTTTAAAGTCCCTGTCAAAATGCAACAAGAATCTGTTGTTTTACCGCCAGCCCCCCCTTCTAAAATAATTTGGTTTTTGGGATGGGAACTCTTTTTCTTGACGCCTCTGTTTATTTGGTGGGGATTGGGATGTGCGCATACGAATAAAATATGGAAAAAAGAAATCATCCGTTTTGTGATGCTGATACCTTTAGCCTTTGTTTTAAAAGGACTTCTGAACCTTTACTGCCCGCTAGATTTTGTTTGGTATGCCATAGGGGTGTTGGGGCTGGTTTGTTTGTTTCCTCCTACCAGAAAAGTCAGTACATTCGGTGTGTTTTTGTTGTGGCCGTACTTTTCTGAAATCCCTGAACTAACAGCAGGTGTATTAGCTTTGTGGATTTTGGTAATGCTGATTGAAATGATAACCCCCTTTGTTTTGTTGTATGTCAAAGCAGATGAAATTGGAAAAGTTTTACGGAATTTTAAAAAAACTCACTTTTTTACCTTTAATCTGATTTTTTTGATTCCAACAGTTTGGTTGCTGATTTCTTTAGTGGGACGAGTGATTCAAGGGCCTGTTGTTTTTTCTAATACTTTGAACCCGAACGGTTTAAGTGTTGTTGCGCCCCAAAAAGAACAATCCAAATGGGTAAAAGAGGCCAATTTAATTGATCCCGATAGTTCTTTAGGGACAAGTCTTCAAAAAATGTATCAGCGTTCAACGGTGTTGATTTGGCAAGATGACA
This sequence comes from Alphaproteobacteria bacterium, assembly GCA_045617605.1. GTDB lineage: Bacteria > Pseudomonadota > Alphaproteobacteria > CAAHEQ01 > UBA3637 > UBA3637. The sequence goes on from JAZLIX010000036.1 coordinate 7,092, forward strand.
AGGGGCGATTTATTTTATCTCCTGATGTTTCCAGAAAAAAGGCCAGAGAAGTTATTTCAAATTGGAAAAATTATCACGCTGTAAACACGCCATAGTATCCACCCGTTCATTTTCGGGATGACCCGCGTGTCCCTTGACCCAATGCCAGTTAAGTGTATGTTTTTTTAATAAGGGAATCAATGTTTCCCAAAGCTCACGATTCAAGACAGGCTTTTTATCGGCTTTTTTCCACCCTTTTTGAATCCAGCCTTCTAACCACTTGGTTGCGCCTTCTAACACATATTTACTGTCGGTAAAAAGCTCAACCTCACAGGGCTTTTTCAATAAAGAAAGCCCCTCTATGACGGCGGTCAGTTCCATTTGATTGTTGGTGGTTTGACTTGCTCCACCTGAAATTTCCTTTGTTTTGTCTTGATATTTAAGTAAGCATGCCCATCCACCCGGTCCTGGATTTCCAGAACAGGCACCATCCGTATAAAGATAAACTTTTTTATCAGTCATCCGAATCGTTAGAGGTAATAATCTTGTAAAGCTCTTTAGGAAGCTCCGATTTTTTCATTTCTTTAAGGGCTTCTTCATTTCTTAAAAGTCGAGATAACTTGGCTAAAGCCTTTAAATGATCAGCCCCTGCATTTGGTGGAACCAACAATAAGAATAAAAATTCTACAGGTTTATCATCGGTAGATTCAAAATCCATAGGCGTTGATTTTACAAAAGCACAGAAGATTTTTTTCAAGTCTTGAATGGGGGAATGTGGTAAAGCTACACCCTTTCCAATTCCAGTTGTTCCCAACCGTTCTCGTTCAATCAAAGCATCTAAGATAATTGTTTTGGCGATCCCTGTTTTTTCGGCAGCTAAATGCGCCATTTTTTCCAACATCTTCCGTTTAGGTAAAACATTTTTTTCAACCCAAACACAATCGGTACTTAAGATATCTTGAATTTTCATCAGAAAACTCCTTATTTTTTGTTTTTCGGATCCACCCAACCAATGTTGCCATCATTACGACGATAGACCATATTTAATTCCCCATGCGCAGAATTACGGAATAAGTAGGCAGGAAGACCAGCTAAATCCATTTGCATCACAGCTTGACTGACGGTACAAGTAGGCATGTCCTCTTGCATTTCAGCAATAATCACAGGAGCATCACCGATAGGTTCTTCTGTGGGGGCGCTTAAAACAGACACAGCTACTTTTTGTAAAGAATCGGCTTTATGTTCCACCATTTTGTTTTTGTATTTTTTCAGTTGTCTTCCCATTTTACGTAAGGCTTCATCCAATGAAGAGTAAGCATCTACTGCCTGACCAGAAGCGGAAATTTTAAGTCCTGTTCCTGGACGCACTGTAATTTCTGTTTTAAAATCGCTTCCTTCATGAGAAACAGAAACAGTGGCTTCACGTGCTTTTTCAAAGTATTTTGTGACCACACCTGCAATGGCTTCTTCAGCATATTCACGCCAGCTGGCTCCTAAATCAATTTGATGTCCGGTTAAAGTAATTTGCATTTTATTCTTCCTTTCTTTATAATTGAACTTAAAAGTACCATAGCGTTTTTTGAAAGGATTGTCAAGTGTGGAAAAGTTAGGGCTTTATATTCATTGGCCATATTGTTTATCTAAATGTCCTTATTGTGATTTTGCCAGTCGTCCAATGACAGGGAAAGAAGATATTTTACGGGCTGGCTATGTTCGTGATATTCAAAATGCCCCGAAAGGCACGTTGACCAGCCTTTACTTTGGGGGGGGGACGCCCAGTTTGATGAGTGAAGCTTTTTTTGATTTTCTAATGAAGGAGATCTCAAATCATTGGTCTATTGATTCAAAAGCTGAAATCACTTTAGAGGCGAATCCGGATGCCATTACCCCCGATAAAATGCGTTTTTTTCGGGATTCTGGTATTAACCGATTGTCTATTGGAGTGCAATCTTTACGTTCGGGACATTTGAAATTTTTGGGGCGTAAACATTCTGTGGCAACAGCGTGGAATCGGGTACATCAAGCTAGCCAAATTTTTCCAAAAGTCAATATGGATTTGATTTATGGACTTCCCCGACAAAGTTTAAAATCATGGCAAAGTGAACTGAAAATGGCCTTGGCATTGGATTTGGGACATTATTCACTTTATCAATTGACGATAGAAGAAAACACTGTTTTTGACAAAAAGAAAGTGCCAACCTGTTCGGAACGTCAAGCAGTACGCCTGTATCAATTGACAGATGAGATAATGGACAAAGCAGGGATTTCCGCTTATGAAGTTTCTAACTATGCGAAAAAAGGGCAAGAAAGTCAGCATAATATACTTTACTGGACAGGAGGCAATTTTATTGGTATTGGCCCCAGTGCTCAAGGACGTATAGGTTATATCGCTACCCAAAATGAACGTTGGTCGATGAATTGGCTTAAAACACCGACACATCAAGAACGATTGACGGATGAACAGCTTCAAATGGAACATTTGATTATGGGACTTCGGTTGCGCCGACAAGATTATCCAAAACAAAATTTAAATCCAGACAAAATTAAAGAGGCGGTGAAGCGTGGTTGGATTATTGAAAATCCAATGGGGATTCGGGTGACTCAGCAAGGGACATTGATGCTGAATCAGTTGATCCTGTTATTATCATAGAATCTTCCATTAAATCCAAAGAAAAAGTATCCTCAAAATCACTGGGGGCAGGAGCGACCTCTGTAATACCACGTGTGGTTTTGCGTACAACACGTAAGCCTCTTTTGTTGGTTCCATCTGTATTTAGATGGACTAATCCATCGACTCCACGATAGGCTTCCTTTTCACGTAAAGTTTTTAAAGAAACAGGTCCTTTTTTAGATTCAGAAGCAATCCAGCCCACAGAATCAAAAGCAAGACTGGCCAAACGAATAGGGGTAGTACCAAAAGTACTTTTATATTTTTGGAAAAAACTGTTATCTGTTGGTAAATCTGCCATTAAGACACCGTTTAAAGTGCGATCTTTTAAAGATTTAGCACTGGCCAAAGTATAAATAGGAATCACATTGGGGGAAACATCATAAAAAGCTAAAATAGACATCACTTGAGTTAAACGAGTTCCTTCTTCAAAAACAATTAAGCTATCAAATTTTAAGCGTTCTTCCATCGGGGTCGCTAATAATTCTTTTTCTTTTTCTGTTAAATCCTTCTTTTTGGGATTAATAAAGGTGGGCAAAATTTTTAAAATATCTTCTGACATATCTGCCTTTTCGGCTTTATAAATCGCATAGCTTTGAAGTTCCATATCCGGACATTGTTGCAGGGCTTCTTCTAAAGCATTCATCACGATTTCACCCGTTTTCCCTTCTGGACCAATAACCGCCAATTTACGTTTGCCAGATAAACAATTTTGACGGACAATGGTATTGATTTGTTCTGGAATCAGAACTGCCATTGAGGCCCTTTCTGAATTTAAAAGTGTATTATCAGAAGTGTATCCCAAAATAGGTTTGTTTTTTAAGCTGGGGGGCGGAAGAGCTTTAAATTCATCCGCAAAAATTGGGCCTAAAATAATATTGGGATTTTGGGCAATAGCTTGATGATAGGCTTCTTGTGTCCCATCTTTGGTACTTTCTGTATCAAAAAATAAAAGTTTTACGGGACTGTTAGGGTTTTCATCCAAAGCTAAAAGAGAAGCATTTTGAAAAGTTTTTCCAGTGGCTTCCCATGTACCAGATAAAGGTAAAATCATAGAAATGGTGGTTGTTGCTCTATCATTTTCTAAATCAGAAATATCAACGTTATCTGAATAAAAATAGGAAGTAATGTCGGGACCTGTTGAACATCCTGCCAAAAACAAAGTGATAAAAATCCACAGCTTTTTCATAAAACTCCTTTTGTTTTTAATTCCATTATGATAAAATAAAAAAAAGAATTTTTCAAGTTTTTTATCAAAGGAGGACTATGCTTTATTTAGTGGCCACACCAATTGGAAATTTAGGGGACTTTTCGCCACGGGCTCGTGAAGTCTTGGAATCTGTAGATTTAGTGGCGTGTGAGGATACACGTACCAGTCGTCAGCTTTTTTCCTTGTTGGGGGTTCAGGTGAAAGCCACCGTTGCTTATCACGATTTTAATGAAGAAAAAGCGACCGAAAATTTGATTCAAAAGTTAAAAACAGGTGTAGATATTGCTTTGGTTTCGGATGCAGGTATGCCCCTTGTTTCTGATCCCGGCTATCGGCTGGTTAAAGCGTGTCATGAACAAGGAATATCTGTGACTTCGGTTCCGGGGGCGAATGCTGTTTTAACGGCCCTGCAACTGTCGGGGCTGCCCACGAATGCTTTTTATTTTGGGGGCTTTTTACCGACTAAATCGGGGGCTCGTCAGGCAGTTTTGAAAAAGGTGGAAAATTTATCGGCGACCTTGATTTTTTATGAAACTGCTCGCCGGTTAAAAGAGGCTTTATCGGATATTGAACAAGCGCTTGGAAATCGGCAAATGGCGGTCGTTCGGGAGCTGACCAAAAAATTTGAAGAAGTTAAATGTGGAACGGTAGCCGAATTACAGGATTATTTTACGGAAGCACCCAAGGGTGAAATTGTTTTAGTGATAGCGGGGGCAACAGAACAAGAAACCGCTATGACAAAGATTTCTATTGCAGATTTACGAAAAAATTTATCTGCCAAAGATACGGCGTTTGTATGGTCGCTGTTGACAGGAAAAGCCAAAAAGGAAGCTTATCATGAGGTTTTGGAACACGACAAACTATAAAGCGGGACATTTTGCCGAAAAGGTGGCTCTGCTTTGGCTGAT
>JAZLIX010000037.1:0-12105 GCA_045617605.1 Alphaproteobacteria bacterium
GTAGTACTTGTCCAATTTATACAGGTCGCTACATTAAAAATGTTAAAAATGGGGAAAGCCCCGAGTGGATGAAAAAAGCCCTGATTTCTGCAGGATTACGTCCAATTTCAGTTTTGGTGGATATTACCAATTATTTGAATATTGCGGAATGTCGTCCTTTGCACGTCTTTGACGCAGATAAATTGACTGGTAATATCATTGTACGTCAGGCAAAAGAGGGTGAAAAATTACAAGCTTTAGATGATAAGGAATATACTTTATCGCCCGAAGTTACTGTGGTGGCCGATGAAAAATCCGCCCAAAGTATTGCGGGCGTAATGGGGGGTGTGGATACCGCGGTTTCTGCTGACACCAAAAATGTGTTTTTGGAAAGTGCCTACTTTAATCCCATAGATATTGCCAAAGCCCATATTAAAACAGGGGCAGAATCTGATTCTTGCGCCCGTTTTGAACGGGGCATTGATCCTGCCAGCACTGTAGCTGACAATATCACCGCAACGCAAATGATTTTGGATTTATGTGATGGGGAGGCTTCCGAAATTGTTATCGCAGGACAAGAGCCAGATTGGCAACATACGATTGACTTTAACTGGAACGAAATAGAACGTTTAACAGGCCTGAAAATCGCCGAAGATAAAATGAAGTCTATCTTGGTTGCTTTGGGTTTCGGTGTGGATGGCGATAAGATTTCTGTTCCATCATGGCGTTCCCATGATGTGAAATTGCCTGCTGATGTGGTGGAAGAAATTGTCCGCATTTATGGACTGGATGAATTACCAGAAGCACCTATGCGTGCGGAAAAACTGCCGGCCGGCATTTTACTACCGAATCAACGACGTGAAATGACTGTACGCCGTGCATTAGCAGAGCAGGGGCTGAATCAAGCCATTACCTGGTCTTTCTGTGATTCGAAACTGGCGAAGTACTTCGGAAGTAAAGGAGTTGTTTTAGATAACCCAATTTCCGCTGATTTAAACGAAATGCGCCCCAGTTTAGTTGTGAATTTGCTATCCGCTGTGGCATGTAACCAAGCAACCGGCACCAATGATGTCCAGTTGTTTGAAGTGGGTCCTGAATTTTATTCGGATAAAGTGGGTGAACAGCGTTTAGTAGCATGCGCAGTCAGGGCGGGAAACTACCTGCCTAAATCATGGCAAGAGGCAGTTCGCTCGGTGGATGTCTTTGATGCCAAAGCAGATGCTTTACGTGCTTTAAAGGCAGCAAACACCCCAGATAATCTGATTATCTATCGTAATGCGCCAAGCTGGTATCATCCTGGGCGTTCAGGATCTTTCCAACTGGGCAAGAATATCGTGGCTGTTTTTGGTGAAATTCATCCAAAAGTCCTAAAGGCTTTCGATATAAAGACACCAGTGGTTGCTTGCGAAGTCTATTTGGATGCGATTCCTATGCCTAAAAACAAGGCTGGGAAAATGCAATCAGCTGTCCAAAAGTCCGTTTATCAGGCTGTCACACGTGACTTTGCCTTTGTGATGAATAAGGAAGTAGAAGCACAAAAATTACTTTCCACCATTCAGAATGTGGATAAAAATTTGATTAAAGAAGTTTCTGTCTTTGATGTTTATGAAGGTGATAAATTGCCCGAAGGCAAAAAGCAAATCGCTGTTCAAGTTCTGATTCAGTCAATGGATAAGACTTTGACAGATAAGGAAATTGAAACTTTATCAACTCAAATTTTGAATTTTGTTTCAAAAACAACGGGGGCTGAGTTACGAAAATAATTTAGCGCTAAATAAAAAGCCCCGAAAAACGGGGCTTATTTTAACACTTTGGAAAACCGGTCAAATGTTCTTTTTCTTTTTCATAAAGCGCATGCGCTTCTTCAATCAATTTTCGGGCATCATCAGGCCCCAAGAAATTTTTAATCTTAACCGTTTTCTTTTCTAAAATCTTATAGTCTTCAAAAAAGCGTTTCAACATTTTTAACAAATGTGGGGGTAATTGATTGATATGACCATAGCATTGATAGGCTGGATCATCTTCATGAATAGCAATAATTTTGTCATCAGCTTGACCACCATCAACCATTTTCATTACCCCGATAGGTCTAGCCCGCATGATACACAAAGGAGTTACCGGCATTTGTCCCAAAACCAAAACATCTAATGGATCATTATCATCACAATATGTTTTTGGAATAAAACCATAATTAGCTGGATAATGAACAGCACTGTAAAGAACTCTGTCCACTTTCACTAAACCACTGGATTTATCCAATTCATATTTTAATTGAGAGCCTTTGGGAACTTCAATAATTGCTGGAACAATTTTTGGAAATTGTGGATACAACGAAACTTCATGCCATGGATGCATTTTAAACTCCTTTTTTAAATGTTGTTTATTCTATGCTTTAAGATTTTCTTTGTCAAGAGGATTCTTCAGAATCTTTTTCTTCAATCTCTGCAACTTCAACGGTAGAAAGAGGCTTTACTTTTTCAATTACTGCCCCTGGAAACTGTTCCAAAATAGTAGCCACATCAGATTGCTTTTTTAAATCGGATAACACTTGCTGTTCTTTTTTTTCTTTGGCTTCATAAAGGGTAGGGGCTCCCCCTGTTTTTTGGATATCTAAAATCCAATTTTCCCCTGTCAGATTCTGTAAAAACTTGGTCAATTCCCCTGATAAAGTTCTGGGGGCATTGGATGCAAATGAACAAGAGAGTTTTTTATCCCCTAATTCAATCAAATGAATCATCCGTTCAATGTGAAAAGCCAACATCCTTTCCCCTTTATCACGAGCCAATTTGGCTAATTCCGTCAGTGATTTAAAAGGGACTGGTTTTACGACAGATTGTTGATTAGATTCGTTTTGTGGTGAGGGTTGTGAGACAGATACAACAACGGGAGTTGCTGATTTTACTTCATTTAAAAGTTGAGCTGGACTGGTTGCAATTTCTGATAAATATGCCAGACGAACAATCAGCATTTCCAGCGATAAAAGGGGGAAATCTGCACGCTTCACTTCCTCAATTCCTTGAGTTAACATTTGCCACAAAGAAGTCAAAGTCCCCACAGAAAGTTTTTCTGCTAACTCTTTTAAAGCCTTTGTTTCTTCTTTCGTTAAACCATCAGAAACTTTTTTATCGGGAACAGCCTTTAAACAAGTCAAATCATAAGTCAATTCCATTAAATCTTGAATAATTGAAACAGGTTCAGCCCCTGAATTATACTGGTTTTCCAATAATGAAAAAGCGTTTTGCGTTTTTCCTTCGATAATAGCATTATAAAGATCAAAAAGAGTTGTTTTATTGGCGATTCCCAACATTTGACGCACTGATTCCAGAGTTGGTTTTCCCGCTAAATGTGTCAACGTTTGATCCAACAGCGACAAAGCATCACGCACCGATCCTTCACCTGCCTTTGCCAATAATCTGGCTGCATCATTTGGCAATTCCATATTTTCGGCTTTGGCAATTTTTTGTAAGTACTCGGCCAAAGGTTCTTCATCAATGCGGCGCAGGTCAAAACGTTGACAACGCGAAACAATCGTCACAGGAACTTTTTTGATTTCCGTTGTTGCAAAAATAAATTTAACCCTTTCTGGTGGTTCTTCCAAAGTTTTTAACAGGGCATTAAAAGCCGCTTTGGACAACATATGAACTTCGTCAATAATATAGATTTTAAAGCGGGCTGAGACTGGGTTATATTTTGCCCCTTCAATAATTTCACGCACATTGTCCACCCCTGTATTGCTGGCAGCGTCAATTTCAATGACATCCATATCCGCATCATTGGAAATATCCAAACAATGCCGACATTTACCACAGGGGTTGGGCGTCATCCCACCTTTACCATCTTCACCAACACAATTAAGACCTTTAGCAATAATACGGGCGGAGGTTGTTTTTCCAACACCACGAATACCTGTCAATAAATAAGCCTGAGCCAATCGATTTTGAGCAATAGCATTCGTAATTGTTTGAACCAGAGTTTCTTGTCCCAAAAGGTCTGCAAAAATTTGCGGTCTGTATTTACGAGCAAGTACTTTTGAGGTCATAAAAAACTCCTTTAAATCAAAGTGTGGAAGGGGAACGACCCGCCAAATCAAAGGATGGTATGCTTTCTTTCGAACCTGAACCGCTGGCCAAAGTCAGCGCCCGCACCCTTCCGAGTAAAAGGATACTAAAATTTCCCTTAAAAGTCAAGTTTTATTTGATAAAAAGCGTATCGCCTAATTGAAGATTCTTATCCCTTATTTCCCCTGCATTCAATTCCAAAACTTTTTGGGCAGGATAGGGGCAAGAAATAATACTTTCATCCAACGGATGAGTATTCTCCCGCAAGCAAATCACTTGATTATTGGCATTCAAAAAAATCATATCCAATGGAATATAGGTATTTTTCATCCACATTCTGATAATACTGGGATAAGGAAAAATAAATAACATTCCCTGATTTTTCGGCATAGACTTACGCCACATAAGACCTCTTTCAGACTTTTCGGGTGTATCTGCAATTTCAACTTGATAAGTCGCCTTATTGGAAAATGAAATGTCAACAAAAACAGGCTTTTCTTTTTTGTATAAGAAAAAAAAGAAGGCAAAAACAACAATAGTAAAAATAACAAAAAAAAGAACTTTTTTCATTTATTCTTTTCCAAATTCAAATGATCCATATCAAAAATAAAAGAATTTTCTTTCATTAAATTTCTGATTTCTTCAATGTAGGCTGTATCCTCTGGTCGATAGGTACGTAAACCTTGTACCATATAATAGCTGGCATTTGGAGTTTGTTGTTGAGTATGTTTATCTCTTATTCTACGCCAATCGTCATAGTTAGGGGTTGAATTCATTTCAATCACATAAGCCTTTACCGCATCAGATAAATTTTCATATTTAACAGGAGCATAGTTTTGATTATCTGCCCATCCCATTTGTCCAAAAGGAGACTCCATATTTTCTTTTCCAAAATCCGTATCAAAAGCACTTTGTGCGATTGCCAGAGAAGGAGGAATTTCGTCAATTTTCATAAATAAATCATTAATTTTAGTAGGTATTGTTTTTAAAACAATCGCATCATATTTATTGACCAGATAATTGAAATAGGTCTGTTCTTGCTGGCTCCAAGCTTGACCTTTATCTGCTTTTTCTTTTAACAATAAAAACAAAATTCTTTCATTCAAAATTTGTTCATTTTCACGTAAAATTAAAGCCGTTAAAACCTTTGCATATAAATTCTTATTGCCTTTTTGGGCAAAATCATCAGGAAGTTTTTTTATAAAAATTCTGGGCAAATCTTTACTGGATTTAAATAATTTTTTTAACTCATCTGTTGTTTTAACCATTACTTCCTGTTCTGTTTTCTCTTTGGTTAAAACAGGCAACAATTTTTCAAAATCGCTGGGCAACGCTTTTGCCCCAATAGTAAATCCAAAACATAAAAAAAATAAAGCTGCTATTTTTTTCATTATTCCCCCTTTAATGAAATTTACGACGTAAAATATTTTTCAGTTGAGTAAGTGGCATTCCTTTTGTCAAAATTAAACTGATAATATAAGAAATCCCACCCACAGCAATAATAGTTAAAAGTGTCAAAACAGATAAAATCTTGTCATGAAATTCGGGTTTAATAAGCAATAAAAAGTAAATAACACCCCCCATGACAAGATTAGAAAGTAAAATACGAGGGGTCCGATATTTGAAAACTTTATCTGAAGAAAATTCAGGATGACGAGATAAACGTACTACGTATTGCCCTGCATTTATCCAAACAGTGATACTGGTCGCCGCAGCAATCCCTGCATATCCCCAAAATTGCATAAAAATCAAGGCCAATATGGTATTTAAAACAACCCCAACTACAGCAATTTTAACAGGAGTTGTCGTATCACCCCTAGCATAAAAGAAAGGTGACAAAGCCTTTGTAGCCATATAGGCTGGTAACCCAAAAGAAAAAATACGTAAAGCTTTAGCTGTATGAAAGGTATCTTCAGCCAAAAACCTACCATACTGGAATAAGGTTTCTATAATGGGTTCAGCCAGTAAGAAAAGCCCCACAAATGAAGCAACAGACATAGCCAAAGAAATTTCCAAACCACGATTCAGGTGTGTATTGGCTTCTTCTAATTCCCCCGCTTTCACGTGTTTTGATAGAATAGGTAGTAAAGCTGTCCCAATCGCAACCCCAATAATTCCAATGGGAAGCTGAAATAAATGATTAGCATAATTAAGCCATGAAATCGCACCGGCCCCCACAAATGAAACAAATAAAGTATCAAAAAACAGATTGATTTGATAAACACCTGACCCCAACACCCCCGGTGCCATTTTTTTGAGGAGTGTTTTCACGCCTTTTGAAAGATGTCCTAAAGTTCGGAAAGGAGTCATTAAACCAAACAAAAAGTCGGCTTTCCAAATGTGCCATAATAAAAACACCAACTCCACCATTCCTGCCACAGCTACACCAACAGAAAGAGCATATGCTGGTGCATAAGGGGAATTGATAAAGGGCGTTGCACACAGTAAAAAGAAAATCATTGTTAAATTCAACAGAGTAGGGGTAAAGGCTGCTGCCCAAAAACGTCCCAACGAATTTAAGATTCCAGAAAATAAAGAAACCAAAGAAACAAAAAGTAAAAAGGGAAAAGTAATTCGACTTAAAGTTGTTGTTAAGGCTAATTTTCCCTCAATTTGTTCAAATCCAGGTGCCAAAATAAACATCAATCCTGGCATAATAAGTTCAATTAAAACCGTAAAAATCAATAACACATAAAACAAAAAGCTGAAGACAGAACGAGCAAAATCCAAAGCCTCTTTTTTCCCTTTTTGCAGTTCCCCAGTAAACAAGGGAACAAAGGCAACATTTAAGGTTCCTTCTGCAAATAAACTCCTAAATAAATTAGGAAAACGCAAAGCCACAAAAAAAGCATCAGCCATCATAGTTGCGCCCAAAAAACGGGCAATTAAAATATCACGAATAAACCCTGCCACACGTGAAATGGCAGTACATCCTCCAACAGTTGCAATCGACTTAACTAATGACATGATTTTTACTTTACCCCCATTTTTTTCTTTTTACAAGTCTTTTTTAAAAATTAAAACCCTAGTAATATTCCCAAAATCTTTCTTAGTATCCCATAGCTGCCAGTATTGGCTTTTAAAAATCTGTTGCACCTCTTTTTCTTGTCCCTGTCCAATCTCTAAAAAAACAATGGGGGCTGGGGCAATATCCGCAATAATTCGATAAAAGTCCAACCCATCCTTTCCTCCATCCAAAGCCAACAAAGGATCATATTCCTTAACATTTCTATCCAAAGTTTTAATATCCTGTGTCGGAATATAGGGGGGATTTGAAATCAAAATATCAAATTGTCCTAAATTTTTGGGTAAATTGGCCATATCCGATAACACAAACTTAGCTTTCACACCATTTTTAAGAGCATTTTTTTGAGCGATTGTCTGGGCTTTTTTGGATATATCCACCCCAATACCAGTTGCATTTTTGTATTCCATTAAAAGTGAAATCAGTAAACAACCAGAGCCAGTTCCCAAATCCAAAATCCTTAAGTACTGTTTTTTATCTGGAAATTTTTCCAAAACAGCCTGAATCAAAATTTCAGAATCGGGACGAGGGTCCAAAACATTCTCATCCACAAAAAAATCTCCTTTCCAAAAACCTCGATGTCCCAAAATTTTGGATAAAGGCTCACCTTTTTTCAGTCTTTCAACAACTTTACAAATATCTGAATCAGATAGATTTTCTGAAAGTATCCAACGCGCCTCTACTACCGCAGAATCTGAAAATGAAAGCAACACTTTTAATTCATCAAAAGTCATTAAATTTCGGCCAATCGTGCCATTTGATCTTCATAAATCAGGGCATCCACAAATTCATCCAAACCTTCCCCATTTAAAACTGTTGGCAATTGATAAACTGTTTTATTGATTCGATGATCTGTCACACGCCCTTGCGGATAATTATAGGTACGAATTCGTTCGGAGCGATCACCTGAGCCCACCTGATTCTTACGATTAGCAGACCGTTCTTTATCTGCCTGTTGCCGTTGCATATCATACAGGGATGTCCGCAAACGCATCATGGCTTTTTCTTTATTTTTAAATTGAGAGCGTTCTTCCTGACATTCCACAGCAATTCCCGTTGGTTTATGGACAACCCGAATAGCACTGTCTGTCTTATTGACATGCTGACCACCAGCACCAGAGGCACGACAAGTCGTAATTTCTAAATCCGCTTCATTAATAACCACATCAATTTCTTTAGCTTGAGGCAAAACAGCCACAGTTGCAGCCGAGGTATGAACACGTCCTGAAGTTTCTGTTTCAGGGACACGTTGCACCCGATGCGCCCCTGATTCAAACTTAAGCCGTGCAAAAACAGCATTACCACTGATTTCTGCCACAGCTTCTTTATAGCCACCAAGTCCCGTTTCGTTTAAAGAAAGGGTATTAAATTGCCAACCTTTTAAAGCAGCATAGCGTTCATACATACGAAAAAGTTCCGCTGCAAAAAGGGCTGCTTCCTCCCCACCTGTTCCAGCACGTACTTCCAACACAACACCACGGTCATCTGCTTCATCCTTTGGAAGTAATAAAAGTTGCATATTGTGTTCCATTTGTGGCAGTTGATCTTTTAAACGATAAAACTCATCTGTAGCCATTTGTTTCAGCTCTGGATCTTGTTCAGCATCATTCATCATTTCTTCAACCTGTTGCATTTGTTCTTTGGCTGATAAATACTCACGACCAATTTTGACAATATCCTCTAACGAGCTCAACTCCTTGGAAAGAGTGATAATCTTTTCAGTATCTTGTTCTTGAGTCAATAAATTAGTCAACTCACTATGGCGAGCCAAAATTGTCTCTAATTTTTCTTTAAAATCCATTATAAAACCTTACTCTTTTGTTGCTTCAGTATCTTCAGAAAAACCTGCCAAAGGTAAATTCGTTTCACGATCAAAAGTTTTCACTTTTTTCCCTTTGACATATAAATCTAATAATTTAGGACGACCTGTACTAACTGCTAATTCCGTCAAAGGTGTTTCTGGAATAAAACTTTCGTTCTTTAAGAATTTCTTACTAACAATCATTTTTCCTGTTGTAATATTTTTTAGCCCCACCCAAACACTATCTGTGGCAACAAAAGCTGCTGGCGCAGAAAATACCTCAGAGGCAATTGCTTCCTCTGTTTTTTCCTGTTTAGATTCCTCTTTTTTTATTTCTTCAGCCACCACTGGAACTTCTTCTAATTTTTCTGGAACAGGCTCAATCACAACAGGTTCTTTAACTAACTCAACTTGCTTCAAAGAATCTGGATAATAACTTATCGCTATTCCATACCAGATAAAATAAAGTCCAACGATTATACAGAAAATAGCAAAAAGAACTTTAAAAGAAGGAAGTGAAAAATGCTTTTCCATAACCAACATATCTAAAGGCTGTTCTTTTTCATCATTAGTTTCCTGATTAAAAAGGGCAGTCATTTTATCAGCATCCAATTCTAACAATTTAGCGTAGCTACGCAAAAATCCAATACCATAGGAGCGAGCAGGGAAGGCATAATAATGCCCTTCTTCTAAGGCTTCCAAATAAACAGGTTTAATTTTTAATTTATTGGCAACATCTTCTATTAACCACTTTTTCTTTTGACGACGTGCCCTTAATATCCCCCCCAACGATGAGTCATCTTCATGTGAAATTTCCTCTTTTTTAGTCAATTCATCCATATCCAAATGAACAAGTTTTTGTGTTTTTTTTCTGACCATTTTAATCCCTTTCGTTTTTTATATAATAGCCTTTTTTAAAGCCATTGTCTAGCTTTATTTTAAATATATTAAAAAAAAGACAATCATTGAAGCTAATCCTAAGGCAGGGCCATACGCTCCTTTTTTTTGAAATGGTAAAAAATTACATATAACAAATAATAAAAAGGAAAAAATTAAAGTATAATTAAGCCCCAATAATCCCAACCACGTTCCAAGTGCTGTTATCATTTTAAGATCGCCACCACCAAACATTGTTTTTGTAGAAAAAAGTCCCATAAAAAAAACAGAAAATACACAAACCAAATAACCTCCGATTGAACCTAAAAGCGCAAATTGAACACCATTTAGAGAGATTTGATAAGAAAACAAAAAGCCAAGTAATATCAAAGGGATAGTAAAAAAATCAGGTAAAAGCCAGTATTTTGCATCTATCAACATTGAAATCGTCTGAATCCAACAAAAAACACATCCCCACAAAACGATATTATCAGGTAAAAAAACCTTACATAAAGAAAATAAAAGAGCACTAAAAAGTCCCCACAAAATTGAACTTATCCACAAATGACACCATAATTTTTTTAATAAATCTCTACGTTTTTTATCTTTAACTGTTGGAAAATGGGGAGCATGAAATAATCTTAACAATATCAATCCTGGGTCCATGGGAATCAATTTTCCAAAACGTCTCGCCAAAAAAGGAATCAGTCCTCCACAAATAAAGCCAAAAAATAAATATAAAAGCATATTTTCTCCTATCAATAGGGGTAGACTAGCAAAAAAATCAAGAACAGGCAATAAAAATCTTTCTTTTTTTGATAAAAAAAGCTATACTGATTCTTGCAAGGAGGTATCAAATGATACGTGAAGAAATCAAAAAACAACTGATTGAGGCTATGAAAGCCGGACAAAAAGAAAAAGTGGACACGCTCCGCTTAATTAATTCAACTATTAAAGATAAAGATATTGCTGATCGCAGTAAAGGAAATATGAATGGTATTTCTGATGAAATGATTTTAAGCGTTTTACAAGGAATGATTAAACAGCGTAAAGAAAGTATTACTCTTTATAATCAAGGAAATCGCCCAGAATTAGCAGCTGCAGAACAAAAAGAAGTGGAAATTATTCAATCTTTTTTACCAAAGCAAATGAATACAGATGAAATGCGTGAAGCCATTAAATCTGCCATTGCCGAAACTGGAGCTAGCACAATGAAAGATATGGGAAAAGTCATGGGACTATTGCGGTCTAAATATGCTGGCAAAATGGATTTTGGGGCTGCCTCAGGTGAAATCAAAGCTCAATTGGCAGGATAATAATGATTTTACCCCAAAGTTTTGTTGATGAATTAAGAGAGAAAATAGTTCTTTCTGACGTTATTCGCCGACGTGTTAAATTGACACATCGGGGAAGAGAAGCTTTGGGGTTATGTCCTTTTCATAAGGAAAAAACACCATCATTTACAGTCAATGATAATAAAGGTTTTTATCACTGTTTTGGCTGTGGAGCTCATGGGGATGCGATTCGTTTTTTAATGGAAGCGGAAAAACTCCCTTTTATGGAGGCGGTGGAAACCTTAGCTTCTATGGCTGGCGTGAAAATGCCTGAACCCAGCAAAGCAGATGTAGAACGTGAAAAAAAACGCTCTGACTTGTTAGATATTATGGAACAGGTATGCCAATTTTATCAAAATCAACTTTTTAGTCCTAATGGTGCAAAAGCAAAAAACTATTTTCAAAAACGGGGTTTAAGTGCTGAAACAGCTCAAAAATTTCGTCTGGGATATGCGCCAAAAGGTTCATTACTTCTGAAGTTTTTGGAAGAAAAACATATTGACTTAAAAGTTTGTCAGGCTTTAGGTTTATTAGCACGTAACAGTCAATATAAAACTCTACACGATTATTTTTATGACCGAGTGATGTTTCCAGTTTTTGATCGTAAAAAACGTGTGATAGGCTTCAGTGGTCGGGTCTTAGAAAAGATAGAACCCAAATATTTAAACTCACCAGAAACAGACCTTTTTCATAAAGGGGAACAACTGTTTGAATTACCATTTGCCATTGAAACCATACGTCAAAAAAATACGGCTATTTTGGTGGAAGGCAACATGGATGTTATTTCTCTGCATCAAGCAGGTTTTACTCAAACAGTTGCCCCAATGGGAACTGCCCTCACCGAAAATCAAATACAACTACTATGGCGTTTATGTGATGAACCAATTATTTGCTTTGACGGAGATGGGGCAGGGCAACATGCCATGATTCGGGCAATGAACAGAACTCTTCCTATTTTAATTCCTGGAAAATCTTTACGATTTGCAACACTGACCGGTGGCTTAGATCCTGATGATATGATTCGTACAAAAG
>JAZLIX010000038.1:0-4294 GCA_045617605.1 Alphaproteobacteria bacterium
TTGCTTTTTCATCAATCTTTACTTTTTTCTCTAGTTATTTAGAATGCCCCTTTTTTCTGCTTGACATTTTAATTAAAATGGTCTATCTATGCGCTATAACTTGAGATAAAGGAGGCACAAATGACTGTTGAATTGCCTAAAGGGTACAAACCTTCTGAAGACGAAGAATATATGTGTGAACGCCAACTGGAATATTTTCGTATTAAGTTGGAAAATTGGCGTAATGAATTGTTTCGGGAATCTGCCCGTTTGTTAATGGAATTGAAAGAGACCGAATTGCAGGAACCAGATTTAAATGATCGTGCCAGTAATGAAATGGATCAGGTAATGGATATGCATTCTCGTGATCGGATTCGTTTGCAGATTGAAAAAATTGATGCTGCTTTAGAACGAATTAAAAAAGGGACTTATGGTTATTGTCTTGTTTCTGGGGAACCAATTGGATTATTACGTTTGAACGCTCGTCCAGTGGCGACCTTATGTATCGAGGAACAAGAAAAACGAGAACGTCGTGAGCGGAGCTATGTCAAACATGAAGGCTAAGTGTCCAATTTGTGGGGCAGATGCTGATCCAAAATACGCACCTTTTTGTTCAAAACACTGTGCTGATGTGGATTTAGGGCGCTGGTTAAAGGGGGTATATGTGGTGCATACAAATGAAGCCCCTGAAACCGATGAAAACTTAAAAACAATAGAGGATGAATAAAAAACTTGCTTTTTTTGTCAAAAAAGACTAAAAAGGCAAAAACGAAAGGATTAAAATGATTATTTCACCTG
The DNA here is from genome assembly GCA_045617605.1 of Alphaproteobacteria bacterium. Lineage (GTDB taxonomy): Bacteria > Pseudomonadota > Alphaproteobacteria > CAAHEQ01 > UBA3637 > UBA3637. Next base: position 778 of record JAZLIX010000038.1, read on the forward strand.
CATTCGCTGATACAACTGTTGCTACTGTACCACAAACTAGTATTTTGGGACAGTTAGGTCCATTTATTCTGATTATCTTTATTTTGTATTTTTTACTGATTCGTCCGCAACAAAAACGCCTTAAAAAGCACGAACAGGAATTGGATTCCATTAAAATTGGAACACGTATTGTTGTTGGGGGATTGACTGGGGTGGTCAGAAAAGCTGAACCTTTGGAATTGCAGGTGGAAATTGCCCCTGATACAGTGGTGACTGTCTTGCGTCCTTATGTCAGTCAAGTTCTATATGATGAAAAAGAAGTCTTAAAAAAAGGAAAGTAAAATGTTATTTGGATATTCAAAAATTAAAATTGGAATTATTGCAGGGATTATGGCGTTGGGTGTTGTCCTTTCTGCCCCGAATTTTATGCCCGAATCAATGTATAAGCAATTGCCTGAAAAAGTGCGTGATTGGTATCATCCTGTCACTTTGGGTTTGGATTTACAAGGGGGATCTTATCTGGTAATGCAGGTGGATACAGATGCGTTGGTGACTGAAAAATTAAACTCTTTGTCAGATTTGGTACGGACTTCTTTGCGAGATGAAAAGATTCGTTTTGCTGGTTTAAAGGTTGAAAATGATGTTTTACAAGTCAAAATTTTAAAGTCAGAGGAACTTTCTCGGGCTCGTGAATTGATTCGGAAACAAGACTCTGTGCCTTTGGATATTTCAGCGAATGGGGATACTTTGAATGTGGCTTATACAACTGAAGCCCTGAACACAATGAAGTCTCAAGCGGTGGATCAATCTTTGGAAATTGTCCGTAAGCGTATTGATGAAATGGGAACAAAAGAACCTCAAATTTTACGTCAAGGGGTTGACCGTATCGTGATTCAATTGCCAGGGGTTCAAGATCCTAGTGAAATCAAGGAAATGATGGGCAAAACAGCCAAAATGACTTTCCATTTGGTGGATGAAGAAACCTCGGTTCAATCGGCTCGTGCAGGCAATATTCCTGCCGATTCTATGTTGGTTGTTGGTGATGAAACAGGATATATCGTTTTAAAGCGTTCTGTGGTTGTCAGCGGGGATAGCTTGGATTCTGCTAAAGGTACCTATGATGAACAAAGGCGTCCTGCTGTGGCTTTCAGTTTTAAGTCTATGGGGGCCAAAAAATTTGCTCGAGCCACTCGTGAAAATGTGGGACGTCGTTTGGCTATTGTTTTGGATGGTGAAGTGATTAGTGCACCCACAATCAATACGCCAATTACAGGCGGGCAGGGGATTATTACCGGCAACTTTACAGTGCAAGCGACTAATGATTTGGCTTTGTTGCTTCGTTCAGGGGCTTTACCTGCACCACTCACTGTGGTTGAAGAACGGGTTGTTGGGCCGGGTTTAGGCGAAGATTCAATTCATGCCGGCACCATTGCTTGTGTGGTTGGATTGGCAATTGTATTGGCCTTTATGATACTGGTCTATGGTGTGTTTGGAGTGATTGCCGACTTGGCTTTAATCACCAACGGATTTTTGTTGTTGGCGTTGCTCAGCTTGTTCGGGGCAACGTTGACTTTACCAGGTTTAGCGGGAATTGCCTTGACAGTTGGTATGGCGGTTGACTCAAACGTGATTATCTTTGAACGGATGAAGGAAGAAAAAATGAAGGGAGTAACAGTTCCTGCCGAAATTCTGACACGTGGTTTCGAAGGGTCATTCAGTGCTATTTTGGATGGTCAACTGACAACACTCTTTGCGGCGTTGTTCCTGTTCTGGTTGGGGTCGGGTTCTGTGCGTGGCTTTGGTGTCACTTTGGGATTAGGTTTGGCTACAACCCTGTTCTCGGCCATTTTTGTTTCCAAGGTTTTGATTTTGGCTTGGATGCATGTTAAAAATCCAAAAAAGATTGATTTATAAGAAGGGAAAATAAGATGAAGAAATTCTTTAAAAAATGTGAATATCACTTTGATTTTATGAAACAATCTAAATGGGGCTATATGCTATCAGCATTGATGGTTGTTGTCTCTATTGTCTCATTTATGACGCGTGGACTCAATTATGGGATTGACTTTGAAGGCGGTGTTCAAATTGAGGCCAGTTCTACCGAAAACATCAAAATGGATGAGGTGCGTCAAAGTTTGGGCTTTTTGAAAGGCTTGACGATTCAGTCCGTTGGAACCGAAGGGAAATCAATCTTGATTTTGGCACAACCTGATGAAACTTTAAATTCTAATCAATTGTTGGAAAAGATTAAATCGACTTTGGGTTCCACTTATTCCTACCAAAAGGTGGAAATCATTGGTCCGACTATTGGGAACGAATTGAAAAACAAAAGCTTGTTGGCTTCAGTTTTGGCACTGTTGGCCATCTGTATTTACATTTGGTTCCGCTTTGAATGGCCTTTTGCCATCGGGTGTTTGTTGGCTTTGGCGCATGATATGATTATTGTGGTAGGTGTGTTCAGCTTGTTCCAAATTGAATTTAATATGGTGGTTGTGGCAGGGCTTTTGTCGTTTGCAGGGTATGACTGTAATGATTCAATTGTTACCTATGACCGAATTCGTGAGGATTTAAAGAAATACCACAAAATGCCTGTTTTGGAATTATTGAATAAAGGGATTAATGAAACTCTCTCTCGGACAATTTTGACCAGCTTGACAACTTTGTTTGTGGTGTTAGTGTTGCTCTTTTTCGGAGGTGAGACCTTGTTTGGTTTCTCGTTATCCATGACTTTGGGAACAGTGCTGGGGACATATTCGTCTATTTATTTGGCAGTGCCGGTATTACGCTACTTTGATATTAAAAAGTTAGGGGATAAGTCTTCTGCCGAACCTGATTTTAATCAATAAAAGATTGTAAAGTCATTCTGAGCGATAGCGAAGAATCTAGGATCTTTCACTTGCGTTCAGGATGATGCTTACTTCGTCGTCCTGAGGGAATCCGAAGGATCTGAGAATAAGATTCTCCGCTATCGCTCAGAATGACGCTTAAGGGTGTTCAGGATGATGCTTACTTCGTCGTCCTGAGGGAATCCGAAGGACCTGAGAGTAAGATCCTTCGCTATCGTCCTCAGAATGACGCTTAAGGGTGTTCAGGATGATGCTTACTTCGTCGTCCTGAGGGAATCCAAAGGGCTTGAGAATAAGATTCTTCGTTATCTCTCAGAATGACGCTTAAGGGTGTTCAGGATGATGCTTACTTCGTCGTCCTGAGGGAATCCGAAGGATCTGAAAATAAGATTCTTCGCTATCGCTCAGAATGACGTTTGGGGATGTTCGGGATGATGGGTATAGGCATTGATATTTTTTTTGTCTAATTTATGAAAAAAATCTTGTATTTTAAAAATCCTTATGTTAGTATACCGGTATAAGTCATTTTAAAATGGGGGATATGGTATGTCTAAAATTAAGGGTAAATATGTTTTATTTCTGGTAATTTCTTTATTGTGTATTTGTTTGATATATTCGACCGATATAATGGCTCAAAGTATTGGGGCGGCTGCAGCTGCTGGTGCTGTCGTTGGATCTTTTATACCTGGCGT
>JAZLIX010000039.1:0-11232 GCA_045617605.1 Alphaproteobacteria bacterium
CTTGTTTTTATGTTGGATGGCGTTGATTTCTTTTAAAGCTTGCTCATCCCTTGCTAAAGGGGCTAATTTTTTGAGTTCATCTAACTTCGTAATCCACTTGTTGCCAATATGTTTTGTGATAAAATTTGCCAGCCCCTCGTCTGCTTGCAATAACCATCTTCTAGGTGTGACTCCATTTGTTTTATTGTTAAACTTTTCGGGCCATAAATCATAAAAATCAGGGACTAATTTGTGCTTGACCAATTCGGTATGAATTTCGGCGACTCCATTGACAGAAAAACTACCAGTAATTGCCAAGTTTGCCATACGGACTTGTTTTTCTGATCCTTCTTCTATCAAGGACATTCTGGCTACTTTAGCGTTATCGTTTGGATATTTTTGACGAACTTCGTGCAATAACCATTCGTTGATTTCATAAATAATCAGTAAGTGCCTTGGAATGACTTTTTCAAACAACGAAACAGGCCACTTTTCCAAAGCTTCAGGTAATAACGTATGATTGGTATAGGCCATACATCCACGTGTAATTTTCCATGCACGATCCCATTCTAGCCCATAGACATCAATTAATAAGCGCATTAATTCGGCAATAGCTAAAGTCGGATGCGTATCATTTAATTGTAAAACGACTTTATTGGGGAGTTCATCAAAGGGCAAATGCTCCTCTGAAAAACGGCGTAAAATATCGCTTAAAACACAGGATACAAAAAAGTATTGTTGAATTAAACGTAAAAACTTTCCTTGAGAGATGTTGTCGGATGGATATAGTACTTTTGAAATAGTTTCTACTTTGATATTTTCTTCCACAGCATCCACATATCCACCTTTGTTAAACAGGTCAAAATTCAAAGTATTTGTAGCTTTTGCTGCGAAAAGTCTTAAATAATTGACAGTTTTACCACCAAATCCGACCACTGGCATATCGTATGGTACTCCAATTAATTGTCTGGTGTTGACCCAACGGGGAATCCGATGTCCTTTTTTTTCTTCATAAATAATTTCACCCCCAATAGGAATTAGACAGGCTCTATCGGCTCGTTCAATTTGCCAAGGAGAAGCTGTTTCTAACCACGAATCCGCCCGTTCTTTTTGCCACCCGTTTTCAAAGTATTGCTTAAATAGGCCAAATTGATAGTTGATTCCATAGCCATAGCCCGGCAAATCTTCGGTTGCCATAGCATCCAAAATACAGGCGGCCAATCGTCCTAATCCCCCATTACCCAGGGCAGGGTCAGGTTCTTCTTCTATCACTTCACGTAAAGGAATCGGATTATCTAAATGGATCTTATCCAGCAAGTCTAATAAGCCAAAATTACTTAAGTTATTGACTAATAGTCGTCCTAATAAATATTCTAAAGACAAGTAGTAAACACGCTTTTTGGCCTTTTTGTTACGACTGGCAGTCTCAAACATTTTGTCAATGGCTAAATCTTTAACAGCCAAAGCCAAAGCTGTGAATAAATGACTTTTATGTGCCTCTGACACTTGCTTGGATAATGAATACTTGATGTGCCATTCAATCAGCTGTTGTAAATCTTCTGCTGTAATTTTTCCCCCATGGCAGACTGGCCGACAATTTTTTTGCATAAACTCCCCCTCTTTTTTTACGGGGAGTTTAGCGTTTTTTTAATAAGCTGTCAATCTTTTTTTTGGAAAAAGACTTGATTTTTTTATAAAGCTTCATTATGCTTTTTCACATGAAAAAAGGAATTATATTACTTTTGTTGCTTACTGGTTGTACCTTTTCAAGTGGGGTCGAGATAACAGATTTAAAAGGGAAGACTATCGGTGAAGTTGAAGATGTTTACGGTCGTCCAGTTGTTGTTCGTTATGAAGGGGATAAACAAATGTGGGCATACAAAGAAAATGATTGTCATCGCCTGATTTTCTTTGATGCCACTCACACTGTTCAGTTTGCTGAATTTAGCGGTAATTGTTCTCAAAATTAAAAACTTGATTTTTTTCCTGTTTTGTGGTAAAACCTTATCATTATTTAAAACAAGAAGAAAGGAGTTTAAAATGCGTAAAAAATTAATTGCCGGTAACTGGAAAATGAATGGATTAAAGGCGGATGCCAAGGCTTTGGCATCTTCTATTTTTTCGAAGGCAACTTCTGATATGCCTTTTGATATGCTGGTTTGTCCTCCGATGAATGTGTTGGGTTTTGTGGCCGAACTGCCACATAATAATGTTTTTGTGGGGGCTCAGGATGTGGCAGAAACAGTCAAGCCTAATGGTGCTTTTACAGGGGATATTTCAGCAACAATGGTAAAAGATTTGGGGGCGACATGGACGTTGGTGGGGCATTCTGAACGCCGTCAATACCATGGGGAAACAAATGCTGTTGTAAAGCAAAAAGCAGTGAATGCCATTTCAACAGGATTAACTGTGGTCATTTGTATTGGTGAAACTTTGGCAGAACGTGAAGCAGGTCAGGCCGTCAGCGTTGTTCGTCAACAAACACGTGAATGTGTGCCGGCAGAAGCCACAGCGGAAAATTGCGTGATTGCTTATGAACCTGTTTGGGCAATTGGAACAGGTAAAGTCCCAACCACAGCAGATGTAGCCGAAATTCATGCAGCAGTTCGTGATGAATTGGCCCAAGTTTTGGGGGCTGAACAAGCTGATAAAATGCGCATTTTGTACGGTGGTTCAGTGAAACCTGAAAATGCAAAAGAACTTTTAAATGTTGACAATGTGGACGGTGCTTTAATTGGCGGGGCCAGTTTAAAGGCTGATTCGTTCTTTGCAATTGCTGAGGCAGTGAAATAAAAGGATATAAATGCGTTTATTGACTGAAGCTTTGTTACGTGGAAATTTGGAAGGTTTAACAGAAAAAGGGTGGAAACCTAACGAAATTTGTCGTTGCTTTAAAAAGGCGGATGTACTGTTGGATTATATTGATAAAATTAAATCCACAGAGTTTATTCCTAGTGGCTGGTATAAAGAATTGAATCCTCAACGAGTTGAAGGATTTATTTATCAGCTGAAGCGGGGGATGAATTCTAAAAAAATGCAAGGCTTATCTCTAAATATTTTATCCTCTTTATTGCACATAGGGGATGAACTTTTGCAACGGACCGCGTGGATGTACAAAAATTATCCGGCTTTGTACAAGGAAAAATATGCCCTGTCGCCTCAAGCTTTTGAAAAGGATGCACACTTTTTCTTTGTTGGTGGACACATTGTTCCCGAAAACGCTTTTCCTCCTTTTAAAACTGGTAAAAATCCAGTTATCAGTCGTGATAATGCTTTTCAAAAAAAGTGTTTGGATATGTACAATGATTCTATTTTTGGGACACCAGAGTACATTGAATATGCCTCTTTACCAAACAGAAAAAAATATCCTTATTCTAAATGGTTTCAAGTTAAAAAGGCAGGTCGAAGGTTTTGGACCGAGCAACAATCTTTGTTACATATGATAGAACAATTAAGTTCTGAAAATCGTGTGGAACAAAAATTAAATGGCGTGGAAATGAAGATTCGTTCTTTAAAGAAGGAACAAAAACAACTTTAACATAAACAACAGAAAGGAAAGAAATGAACAAAGATTTAGAAATATTTGCTAGAAAAGTAGCCACTTTTCCAAAACAAAGAAGGAACGCAATTGTGCACACTTTGAATAGCATTCTAGAAACATCGGTAGGTATGAAAAAATTTCTACCAACTACTTTTGGAGAAAAATTCCGGTGGTGTCAATTTAATTTATACAAGATGTACTTCAAAGAGGACTCTTTTAAGGAAGAAAGGGGGGACTTTTTAGGTCGTGTTGTATGCGCTTATATAAACGATAAAAGAGAAAGGATCGGTTTTAAACAAATACTTGATCCGACAAGTAATCCAATCTATCAGCTTGGTCATAGTAGAGGATCTATTCCATCATCATTAGTAGAGGTACAAATAGACCCCACAGAATGGATTATTGAAGGGTGGAGAAGACCAGACTGGGACAGAGGTTATAGTATATAATTTTCGAAAAAAGGATATTAAACAGAAAGGAAAAAAATGAACACATTTATTTTAGTCATTCACATTTTATTAGCAGCTGGGATTACAGTGTTAGTCTTGTTGCAACGCTCCGAAGGTGGCTTAGGTGGCCTTGGTGGTAATAACAGTGCAGCCAACTTTTTGACCAGTCGTCAAACCGGCAATTTGCTCAGTAAATTGACAAAGTATTTCTTTACAGCTTTTGTTTGTACCAGTTTAGCATTAGTTATTATGGCCAAAAAGGCAACTCGTCCGGAAACTGTTTCTATAGTACCTGTAGCAACAGCTGAACAACCCGTTGAAACACCAACCAAGAAATAAGCATGACAGAAGTTAAGGTAAAAGATCTCACTATTTCTAATGAATTGCCGTTCACGTTGATTGCCGGTCCCTGTCAAATGGAATCGGCTCAACATGGGATGGAAATGGCGATGGCACTAAAGGAATTGACCACAAAGTTAGGTATTCCTTTTATTTTTAAGGCTTCTTTTGATAAAGCAAATCGTACCAGTGTTAATGGAATTCGTGGTATGGGCCTCAGTGCTGGGATTCAAGCTTTTGCTGATATCAAAGAAAAAGTGGGATGTGCTTGCTTAACGGATGTTCACGAACCATATCAGTGCGCTGTGGCTGGTGAAGTGGTGGATGTTTTACAGATACCGGCTTTTTTATGTCGTCAAACAGATTTGTTGTTGGCGGCTGGTAAAACAGGGCGAGCTATTAATGTGAAAAAAGGACAATTTTTGGCTCCATGGGATATGAAAAATGTGGTGGCAAAAATTGAAAGTACAGGGAATAATAAGATTTTATTGACAGAACGGGGAACATCATTCGGCTATAATACTTTGGTGGTGGATATGCGTTCACTGCCCCAAATGAAGCAAACAGGTTATCCTGTTATTTTTGATGCGACACATTCTGTTCAACAACCGGGGGGATTAGGGGGAGCCAGTGGTGGACAACGTGAGTTTGCGCCTATTTTGGCAAACGCTGCCATTACAACTGGTATAGCGGGTGTGTTTATTGAAACACATGAAACACCCGATACAGCGCCCAGTGATGGTCCAAATATGATTCCATTGAAAAATATGGAATCTGTTTTGATGCGTCTCATGGATTTGGATAACCTTATTAAAAAGGGATAAAAAATGAATGAAAGTTTATTGAGATTAGCTCAAACATTGGCCTCTTTCTCTGAAAGATCCAAAGAAATTTCCATGTCTTGTTTAGATAATTGCAGAAGATGGTACATTGAGGATAAAAATATTAATACTCCAGATGTATATAAAAGAATGGAGGAGCTTAAGAAACGGACTAGATTGCGATTGGCTATAGTGCACAAACATAATGGAATAAATCTGTCTGATGAATTTTTAAAAAAAGTTGTTGATGATTATGCCGAATGCGATAAAGGGACACGGACAAAATTTATAGAAGCTGCAGGACTGGATAATTACGAAAAAAAACGGCTTGAACGGTGCGAACAATTGGGTGTAAAAGCTGAACCCACTCCATTACCATCTTTACCATCTAGATCTGGATTTAATGCGAATACGCTCATTGGCCCATTAGCTTCTAGACCTCAAGGAGTTGACAGATGAATGAAGATTTGTTAAAATTTGCTAAAAAAGTAGCCACTTTTCCAAAGGAAAAAAAGAGTGGGCTATGAAAGTAATAAATTGGAACGTTCTTCAACTCAGTTTTAGTTTAAATCGTTGTGAAGAAGTTTCCTCTTATTGGGATCATCCTTCGGCTATGAAGGTTGCAAGATTTGGTTTTGGTAGGATTTACTTTGGTGATAAGTTTACGGGCCAAGATGAAGATAAGGAAAAAATTGAATTCATAGATAAGGTTATATATGCTTATCAAAACAAAAATGAACAGAAAGCTTTTTATCAAATACTTGATCCTGCAACCAATCCTCTTTGGCGTGCTATGCAACAAAAAACTCAAGGTTAAGAAAGATTGATAAATGGATAGGTGTTTACGAATATTTGCCAATAAAGTTGTTACTTTCCCAATAAGGAAAAGGCGGGGAGTTATGGCAAGAATGGATTCTAGTATTTTATCTAAACCTTATGATTGTATCAAGACAACGGCTGATTTGGATAAAATTCGGTTGAATCTTGCTCGGATGTGTGTAAGTCAGGTTTTTTTTGGTCGTTATCCCAGAGAAAAAGATGCAATAAATATGCAATTTACTGATGCTGTGATACGTGCTTATAGTGATCCGAAAGAAAGAATGGCTTTTCAACAAATGATTGATCCAACTATAACTACAGCAGTTCAATTTCTTCTTCGTCAAGGACCACAACATTAAGCGAGGATTAAACTTGTTTTTTTGAAAGAAACACCCCAGATAAGAATCAGCTGGGGTATTTTTTTATGGGGGAAAAATGAGTAAAATAAAATCAGTCAAAGCACGTGAAATTCTGGATTCTCGTGGAACACCAACTGTTGAAGTAGATGTGATATTAGAGGATGGTTCTGTAGGGCGAGCCTCTGTACCATCAGGGGCTAGTACGGGTATCCATGAAGCACTTGAACTTCGGGACGGAGATATGAAACGCTTTAATGGGAAAGGGGTTCTCAAGGCTGTTCAAAGCGTCAATACTGAATTGGCACAGGCGATTATAGGCATGGAATCTGGTGACCAAACAGCAATTGATAAAAAAATGATTATTGTTGACGGTACACCCAATAAACGTCACTGTGGAGCCAATGCAATCTTGGGTATTTCTCTGGCGGTGGCAAAAGCAACGGCAAACAGCCTCAAACTTCCCCTGTATCGTTATTTGGGTGGTAAAAAAGCCCACATTTTACCTGTTCCGATGATGAATGTTTTAAACGGGGGAAAACATGCCGATAACCCCTTGGATATCCAAGAATTTATGATTATGCCTGTGGGGGCAAAAACTTGTCGTGAGGCAATTCAAATGGGGGACGAAGTCTTCCACGCCTTAAAAAAGAACCTAAAGTCATCAGGTATGAATACGAATGTCGGGGATGAAGGCGGTTTTGCACCTAACATTTCTTCTACTCAAGAAGCTTTGTCTTTTATTATGAAATCTATTGAAAGGGCGGGTTATAAACCTGGTAAAGACATTTGTCTTGCTTTGGATGTTGCATCCAGTGAATTTTATGATAAGGGAATATACACTATGAAAGGCGAAGGAAAAGTTTTTACAAGCACTGAATTGGTCAGTTATTATGAAACACTTATCAAAGAATTTCCGGTTATTTCTTTGGAAGACGGTATTTCCGAAGATGATTGGGATGGTTGGAAAATGCTGACCGACCGCTTGGGAAATCAGATTCAGTTGGTGGGGGATGATTTATTTGTGACGAATACGAAGCGTCTGAAAATGGGCATTGACAGGAAAATTGCCAATTCCATTTTAATTAAGCCTAATCAAATAGGGACACTGACAGAAACCCTACAAACGATTGATATGGCGCATCAGGCAGGCTACATCACCATTATTTCCCATCGTTCAGGCGAAACAGAAGATACAACTATTGCCGATATTGCAGTTGCCACAAATGCTGGTCAAATTAAAACAGGCTCACTTTCTCGTTCTGATCGATTGGCTAAATACAACCAATTAATTCGTATCGAGGAAGAACTGGGTACCAATGCCCGTTACCTTGGCAAAAAGGTCTTTTATTAAAATTCTGCTTTATTATTGCGCTGGAATAGTTTTGAAATTTGAGCTCTGGGTTCAGCCCCTTCGTAAACCACACGATAAAGGGCAGTACAAATTGGTAAATCTAATTTCTCACGCAGTTCATATACGGCCTTCAAAGTAGCCACACCTTCTGCTAATTTTGCGAATTTTTCCCCTTTAACCAAGCCTTCTCCATAGGCCCTGTTGTGACTGTGCGGTGAAAATAGTGTTGCCTCATAATCCCCTAAATGCGCCAACCCATAAGCACTTTTTGGATTTCCACCAAAATACCCAATCAAACGTCCGACTTCTACTGGGGCTCTGGCCATTAAAGCACCTTTTAAACCACCCCAACCCAAGCCATCCAAAATGCCGGCAGCAACACCAATCACATTTTTTAGGGCTGCCCCCACTTCGTTTCCGGCTAAATCGTTGCCATAATACGTCCGAATTAATGAGCTGTTCATGAAATCGGCTACAGTATGTGTCAGACTTTCTTTTTCTGAATCAATAACAACACAACTGGGAATACTTTTTAAATAATCTTGTACATGCCCAGGACCTAATAAAACAGCCACTTCTGCCTCTTGATTAATTTCTTGATGAAAGATTTGGCTCATTCTTAAACTGGTCCCTTCTTCCAATCCTTTCATAGCTAACAAAAAGGTTTTACCCTTTAAATCATATCCATTTAATTGTTTGCATAATCCACGGAAACCTTGACAACCAATAGAAACAATAATGAAGTCATTTTTTAAACATTCATTCATATCTGTCGTGTATTTCACGTGATCTGGCATAGTTAAGTAACCATTGTTTCCCGTAGCAATCAGGGATTGATAGGCTGGATCTTCTGGTACACCCAAAAATAAAACATCTGATTTTTTATAGGTCGCAAAATAATACCCTAAAAAACCACCCCAACGCCCACAACCAATTACAGATACAGAATTAAAGTTCATATATACCTCCTTTGTTTTAGGTTCTAACCCTAGCAAATTTTATTTCAAAAAGCAAGTGTCGATATTTCCATTAAAATTCCCTTGACCTTTAGGCTAAAACGCCTTATTATCAAATTATGAAAAAATTGATTTTGTTATTTGTTTTACTATTGTTGGGGCAGGGGGCTCAGGCCGTTTCTGTTATTCGGGATAGCGAAATTGAAAACACCTTGACAGGTTACGTCCGCCAAATTTTTACAGCTGTCAATCTTCCTCCTGAAAATGCCGAAGTTGTTTTATTGAATGACCCCTCTATCAATGCTTTTGTGGCAGGGGGGCAAACAATTTTTGTTCATACAGGACTAATTACTTCTGCGAAAAGTGTAGATGACTTAGTTTTTGTTTTATCTCATGAAACAGGGCATATCGTTGGCGGACATATTACCCGAGGGATGGCCGCCATGGAAAAAGCACAAACAACAGCATTGATTTCCACCTTAATGGGTGGTTTGTTGGCGGTTGTTTCTGGTCGTCCCGATGCTGGAATAGCGATTATGATGGGCAGTCAAAGCTCTGCTTTAGGCAGTTTTGCCGGTTATCGTCAAACGGAAGAAAGTTCTGCGGACAGAGTCGCCGTAGATGTGGTTAAAAAACTGGGTTACTCTATGCAGGGTTTTACCAATGTTATGAAGGAAATTCAGGCACAGGAACGATTGAATTCTGATGAAGAACAAAACTACTTGCGTACCCATCCGATGACGCAGGATAGACGCCAAAACCTACAACGTTTTGTAGATAAATCTGGCCCTGTTAAACAGGATAAGAAATTTTCTCGGATAAAGGCAAAATTATCCGGCTTTTTATGGGATCCTAAACAAGTCTATCAATACTATACGGGTCAAACCTCTGACGACATCTATGCACGTGCGATTGCGGATTATCGGGATCATAAAACAGATAAAGCCCTTTCAACTTTGGAAAATTTAATCCAAACTGAACCTGATAATGGTTATCTATATGAACTCAAAGGTCAATTTGAATTTGAAACAGGACGTTTGTCCTCGGCCGTATCAGACTATGAAAAGGCAGTTGGTCTGTTGCCTGAGTCGGCTTTGATTCGTATTTCTTTGGCACAAAGTTTGCTGGAACGTGGAAAACAGGGAGATGCACAACAGGCACTGGATCATCTGACCTATGCGACCTTGCGTGAATCAGATTCTCCTCTGGTATGGCAACTGATGGCCAAAGCGTATGACCGTCTGAAAAAGCCTGCTTTTGCGAATTGTGCCATGGCGGAATTTTATCTGACAATGGATAAAGGGGAAAAAGCCAAAGAAATGGCACAAAAGGCTTTGAAAAAATTGCCCAAGGATTCCTCATGTGCCACCCGTATGCACGATATTTTGGATAAAAAAGAAGACGCTTAGGGCTGGATAGCGGTCAAATAACCAATAGACCGCACTATCTTTTTCGGAATAGTTTTGAATATCCAGCCGCATAAATCAGGCTCTTGCAATTCACTTCAGCTTATGCTAAAATACTTTTTGAACGGGTGGCGTCCGTTCAAAAGGCTCAAATCCTTTATCTGATGCGCCAGTAAATGCGATAGTTTTACAGCCTGACAACTTTGGTTGGACGGCGGTAAAATAAAAGGCCGCTTGCGGAAGAATATACCGCGCTATTTCATCAGATATAGATTTGAACATCCAGCCACTTTCACGCCAAGTGGCTTTTTCTTTGACGGGATATAACAATGCAAAAAGCTTTTTTACTGTTGTTTGGCTTGATTTTATCGGGCTGTACCTATTCCAAACCGGTGATTACCGAAATTTACCAAGATAAAGACGGCCGATTGACATTGGAAAAATGCCAAATTCAATATCACCCATTTGTGGGGATTATGACGAAGAATTGCTCTAATTATCGGACTTGATAAAATAATCCAAAGAGACCTGTGCGACCATTAGCCCAAAAATGCCAGTAATAGTGGGTAAGCTCCCCATTTCATTTCTGATTCGCCCTGATTCTTGAGTGGTCTTTTCAGGTTGTTTTAAATGCGCTTTATCTGGTTTTTCGGGTGAATACACAACAGGGAAATCCAAAGCCACCTTCCGCCGACGTAATCTTTTTCTGATGAAGGCTGCCAACGGACATTGATAAGAATCTTTCATCTTGGCTACTCGCACCAATTCGGGCTTTGTCTTCATCGCTGCTCCCATGGACGAAACAAAAGGAATCTCTGCTTTTATTAAAGCCTCAATCAAACAAACTTTCGGGTTTAAACTGTCAATCGCATCCACCACAAAGTCGGGATGACGACTTAAAATCTCCTCAACCGAATCGGCATTGATAAGTCTATCCACTACATCTACTTGCATATCAGGGGCAATATCTAGGATACGCTTGCGCATCACTTCCACTTTTTTTTGTCCAACGGTGGAATGCAGGGCGACCAACTGCCGATTGATATTTGTGATGGAAACGACATCATTATCCACAATCGTTAAATGCCCCACACCACTGCGCGCCAAAGCCTCTATGGCAAAAGACCCAACCGCGCCACAACCAATAACCATAACTGTCGAATTTTGCAGTTTTTCAACAGCACCGTCCCCCAACAACAAACGAATTCTGTG
>JAZLIX010000040.1:0-5896 GCA_045617605.1 Alphaproteobacteria bacterium
CACCATCACCCCATATCTGATCTTTACTTAAAAACGTAAAATCCAATGCCATCTAAACCTCCTTTATTTAAGATTAATAACTGATATTATATTCGCCTTTTTAATATTTGTCAATTATTTTTTATATCTATATGAAAATCATTATTATTTAATCAATTATCTTGAATTTTAGAAAGAGAATATGCCATTTTTACCTGTTCCATATCTTCACTTGGGCAAAGTTTACCACATTTGTCAACAAAAAAACTTGCACTTTTATTTTTTTTAAGGTATAATAAGGCCACTTTTTCATTCGGAAGAAGTCCCCTGTCGTCTTTGGCTGAACGTCTGGGTGCGTCGAAAAGCCTTTTAAAGTCCACAGGAATTTTTCTGTTGGCCAACAAAAAAAGAAAAAAATTTAATGACAAAAGAAAAAATTGAAGTGAACACCGAAGATTTTGGTGCTTTATTAGATGAATTTATGTCGGCTCGCCCAATGCAGGGTCAAGTCGTCAAAGGAACAATCACTGCTTTAACAAAGGATGAAGCAATCGTAGATGTCGGATTAAAATCCGAAGGTCGCATTCCTTTAACTGAATTTGGGGCTCAAAGCGTCAAAATCGGTGATGAAGTAGAAGTTTATATTGAACGCTATGAAAACCGTGAAGGAAGTGCTGTTTTATCACGTGAAAAAGCCCGTCGTGAAGAAGCTTGGGGTGATTTAGAAAAAGCTATGCAAGAAGGACAACACGTCAACGGAACTATCTTTGGTCGTGTTAAAGGTGGCTTTACAGTGGATTTAGGTGGTGCAACTGCCTTTTTACCTGGTAGCCAAATTGATGTCCGTCCTATTCGTGATGTGTCTTCTTTAATGGGAATCACACAACCTTTTGCTATTTTAAAAATGGACAAAGCTCGTGGTAATATCGTTGTTTCTCGTCGTGCTATTTTAGAAGAAGAACGTGCTGCTCAATTCTCTGAAATCATCAAAGGAATGAGTGAAGGTCAAGTGGTCGAAGGAACTGTCAAAAATATTACTGAATACGGTGCCTTTATTGACTTAGGTGGCATTGACGGATTATTACATGTAACTGATATTTCTTGGAAACGGATTGCAAACCCTGCTGATGTTTTAAAAGTGGGTGAAAAAATCCAAGTTCAAATTATCAAATTCTCACCAGAAAATGGTCGTGTCTCCTTAGGTATGAAACAAATGGGACCTGATCCTTGGATTGGTGTTAATGACCGTTACCAAGTTGGTACAAGAGTTAAAGGTCATATTAGCAATATTGCTGACTACGGTGCTTTTATTGAATTAGAAGAAGGTGTAGAAGGCTTAGTCCATGTATCAGAAATGAGTTGGACAAAGAAAAACGCTCACCCCAGCAAGATTGTTACTATTGGTCAAGAAGTTGAAGCTGTTGTTAAGGAAGTGGATGAAAGTAAACGTCGCATTTCTTTGGGAATGAAAGAACTTCAAGAAAATCCATGGAAAGTCTATGCTGAACAACATAAAGTCGGAGAAATCGTTGAAGGACCAATCAAGAATATGATTGAATTTGGTATCTTTATTTCTTTGAATAATGACTTGGATGGTATGATTCATACTTCTGATTTATCTTGGGATAAATCAGGCGAAGAAGCCATCAAAGACTATAAAAAAGGTCAGGTTGTTAAAGCCAAGATTTTGGATATTGATGTTGAAAAAGAACGCATTGCTTTGGGCATTAAACAACTGGAAAAAGACTCTACAGTTGAATCCAGCAATTCTCTGAAGAAAGGTGCTGTAGTAACAGGTGTTGTTTCGGCTATTTCTGAAGATGGTATTGAAGTTGATATCGATGGCGTCAAAGGCTTTATCCGTCGCTCTGATTTAGCAAAAGAACGTTCTGAACAAAAACCTGAACGCTTCGCTATCGGCGAAAAAGTGGATGCTAAAGTTTTGGATACAAAGGCTGGAAAAGTCACTTTATCCATCAAAGCCCGTGAAATTGCCGAAGAAAAACAAGCTCTGGCAGAATTTGGTTCTACAGCAGCTGGTGCATCTTTGGGTGATATCTTAGGTGAAGCCTTGGCAAAGAAAGCCAAAAAGTCCAAAAAAGCTGATGCTGAAGGTGAAGAAAAACCTGCAAAAGCTAAAAAGGCAAAGAAAGCTGACAAAGAAGAAGAAAAAGCTGAATAAGCCAACTCTTCAAAAAATTTCAGCGGGATCAAATAATCCCGCTGATTTTTTACCTATTTTTTTATTTTTCAGGCCAGGCAATACTTTGTGTTCTCTTATAATAAGTATCATCTTTGGGTTGCTTAGCATTATAGGAACAAGCAGTTATGAACCCTAATAGCAAAGCACAAAATAAAATCTTCTTCATATTCCCTCCTTAATATTTTTGACGAATACGGGTTGTACCATCAATGGTGACTAAAATCACATTATCCCCCGGTCTTAGTCCCAATTCATTTGTTTGAACAACAGAAATCACATTATTAGATGTCCCCTTTTGGACTAAAAATTCATAAGCCTTATCAGAAGTGGCCGCTTGTTCAGCAGCAGAACCAACAGCTGCCCCAGCTAATGCACCGATAGCTGCTCCACCAATAGCGAGTAAAGTACTACCTTTACCACCACCTAAAGCACCTCCGCCAACACCACCTAAGGCTCCACCAACACCAGCACCCACCAAACTGCCACCAGAATTTGTACCAGCAACATCAATCTGTGTCATTGAAATAATTCTTCCTGTTTCTGTACGCCCTTGACGTCCAATTTGTGCACGATCATAAGTCGTATTGGTATCCCCAATTCCACAGGCAGACAACAATAATCCCCCAGCAACAAGTGTTAAAATTTTATTTAATTTCATGTTTTCTCCTTTTGTTCATTTACACTATTCTTAAAATAGCAGTTTATATTTTTTAATGCAAGTTTTTATTTTTTTCTTGCTTTTATATAAAAAAAGTGTAAAATCATGTTTCGTATTTTAACAAAAGAAAAGGAGAAAAAAATGCCTTCAGTAATTAATGATTCATGTGTTAAATGTGGTGCTTGTGCCTCTGTATGCCCTGTGGGTGCTATCAAAGACGGTGAAACACAATATGTAATTGATCCAAATACCTGTATTGACTGCGGTATGTGTATCGCTGAATGTCCTCAAGGGGCCATCAAAACAGCTGATGAAGCTGATGAAAAATGGGTAAAATTCAATGCTGAAAAAGCACCTACTGCAACTCCAGCAGGCTAATTAAAAAATCTTCAAAGGGGGTTTCTGATGAAGCCCCTTTCTTTTTTATCTAAAGGTAAAATAATGATTTTTAAGGCATCAAAAGAAAATATCCTAAAAGCTAGTGAATTGATTAAAAAGGGAGATGTCGTCGCATTCCCAACCGAAACAGTCTATGGATTGGGGGCAAGTGCCTATAACCCCACAGCCATTGCAAAAATTTATGCCATTAAAAATCGCCCCTCATTTAATCCGTTGATTTCCCATATTGCCGAAGTGGATTTTTTAAAGGAATATGCCCTTGTTGATGAACGTGTATTAGCTTTAGCAAATCAATTTTGGCCAGGACCACTTACCTTTATATTAAAAAGAAAAGACGAAAATCCAGCGTTGGATTTAGCCTGTGCTGGATTAAAAAAAATCAGTGTACGCATACCGAATCACCCTGTTGCTTTGGATTTAATCCGTTCAGCTGGCGTTCCTATTGTTGCGCCTTCTGCCAATAAATCCCAAACGATCAGTCCAACGACAGCCCAGCACGTTCAAAACAGTTTAGGCGATGCTGTTCCTATGATACTGGATGCAGGGGCGTGCAAAGTCGGTGTGGAATCCACCATTATTGATGTCAGTGAAAAACAAATTGTATTATTACGGGCGGGTGGCATTGCTTTGGAAACTTTGGAAGAATTTTTAGGCGAAAAGATTCTTATTTCTGATGGCAATCCGAATAAACCGAGTTCCCCCGGACAAATGCTTCGCCACTATGCCCCAAAATATGACTGCCGAATCAATGCTGAAAAACCTGAAGCTGACGAATTTTATATCGGTTTTGGGGATATGAAATGTGATTTAAATTTAAGCCCTGCCGGCGATTTACAGGAAGCCACAGCCAACCTGTTTCAAATGATGCATCAGGCAGAAGAACAAAGGCAAAAGCAAAAAATTGCCATTGCCCCTATTCCCAACATTGGTCTTGGCCGAGCCATTAATGACCGCATCAAACGCGCATCATACAAGGCTTAAGCCCTAACGAGTATTTCCTTGTGAAAGGCCAGATACACCTTGACTAGAAGTACTTTTTAAACGATTCAGTAAATGACCTCTTTGAGTTTTCTCATCTAAATGGTAAACCCCATCATGCTTCCAACCTAATTGCATTTGTCTACTTAATTTGGGATTATCCAAATTTTCAAAATAAACGAAAGTATCCTCTTTATCAGGTGCATATTTGGAACGAGAAACAGAAGTCAATTTTCCAGCTTCATCAAAATTGAGATCAATGGCTCGAGATCCATTGCTATCACAAAAAGTAATATGTTTAAAAGGGCGACCTTCTGCAACAAATAAAGGAATATTTATAACTCCTAAATCATTTGCTACATCAGCATAAAACCTACAATTTGGAGAGTCTTTTTCATTATCAAAACCACTTGTTTTTATAGGTTTCTCTTTCGAATCATAGGGACCACTAATTCTATTCCCTAACACATTAAATCCAGCCAAATACTCTTCTCCTTTATATACATTAAACGCCCAACCACCTTCTCCTTGACGATCAAAAGTAAAACTGATTGTATTTCTGCCATTTTTAAAGATCATTTCATCACGATCTTTTTCTTGAATATGTTTCATTAATACTGTCATCATAAATCCTTATCAAAATTCCCTGATTTCTATTTGCTTGGAATCAGGGAATTATTTTCAATTATCTTCCTTCTTTGCTAACAACCATTTTTAATCCAGGTGTTTTTGCAAATTCAGAAAAATCTGGTTCACGTCCTTCAGCACACGCTTTCAATGTTGTACGCACTCCTTTAAAAGCCCCTTTCCAAGCTTTCACTGTCCGATCAAATTCCGTTTCACGACCAGCCGCACGGTCAGAACAATGAGTTGTGTAAGTGTCTTCAGCACCTTTCACAATCACTCCCTTAGCCAAAGTGCCACGTCCTTCAAATCCTTCACCAAATTTTTTCATAATACCTGAAACATCTGCAAAGTCTTTTTCAACATCAGCCATCGTTCTGTGCTTGGGATACAATCCATTTTCATTTTTATAAGTTGTTAATACAGCGTAGATAATATCGGCCAACAACTGTGCATCAATTTCAATTTTTTTAGTCATTTTATTTTCCTTTCGTTTAAATATAAAAAAACACCAATGGCGACAAACCATTCGTGTTCAATGTTAAAAATTGAGTTAAGTTATGGATTAAGGCTTGGCAATACCCCCCCCCCCAGATTATAAAAATCCTTATTATTCAAGTACTTATCTTGAATTCTTAAGAGAGAATATGTCATTTTTACCTGTTCCATAATCCCACTTTTACATATTCTGATATCTAAGTCAAGAAGTTTTTAAAAAAATCCGTCAAGCGGGGAATGACAAGAATTAATTAATAATGTGGGGGTGGGGTTTCTTCGGACTGCGGTTTCACAACTGACAAGTCCAAAGTTTCCTTTAAAGCCTTATAATCCCGTGTCAATTGAAACAGTAATTTATTCAGACGAATCAATTCTTGATTCATCTCACCCATTTGCTTTTCCTGTTCCATCAGACGCATTTGTAAATCAACTATTTGATTCATTTATCCCCCTAAACGAGATTTAACTTCTCCCTCACCCATTACCTGCATAATGGCATAAAGATCAGGAGATTGTGTCCGACCAGTCATCAAAACACGCAGGATCCGAGCTACATC
>JAZLIX010000041.1:0-2054 GCA_045617605.1 Alphaproteobacteria bacterium
AATGAATCTCACTACTCTTATGGCAGTAGAACAGCTTGCAAAAGAACAAAATAAAAATATCGAAGAAGTCCTTATTTCATTTATGGAGTCCAACACCGGTAGAATGGTTTATGATGATTCAACAAAACTCTGGTGGGATGGCCCTGTAGCGGTTGCTCAGGAGTATAAAAACGAGATGGGGATTGCGGGATAATTTATTAAAAAAAAAGAGAATATTAATATCAAAATTCATCCCATTCAGTTGTTTCACCAGTTATAGGATTTGACACTTCTATTTGTCTGTAAATCCATTTGCTTTTGATAATGTTCCTCATGTTTTGCAAGTGGCGATTTGCTTTTTGGGACACTCTTGGCATTACAAATATGATTTATAATCTTTACGAAATGTATCATTGTGAATCCCTTGAAAATGCTTTTTCCGACATAGATGAAATTATTAAAGAAAAGAAAAATTATATAAAATAATTTATTCGGCTTTCGATTTCTTCCAGAGTTCTTCGGTGGCAAGGGCAAACTTTGTTACAGAAAATTTGCAGTCTTCGGGATAAATATAAAAAGTGTCTGTCAAAGTATTTAAATCGACACAATCACCATACTTGCCCAGATATTCATACTCGATATGGCAGGAATATAAAGATTCGGCAGGCCAGTGAACATTGTATTCTTCATCATTATATTTACCTTTAAGAGTAAAACCATCCATGTTATGAGTTAATGTTGCTTTACCAAGATGGATGTAACGATCCTTAGGCATATCATCAACATGAGCCGTACAGCTAAAATTATAAGTTCCGTTATCAATTTCGGCACGGACATTTGAACGTTCCCATTCATACCAGTCTGGAATATGAGAAAACTCAGTTTCGCCTTCAACCGCACAAAGCTCACCAAGTTCCGACATCTCCCATTTTTTACCGCACGCCTTACAACTTAAAACCGCCCCGTCCGATTCCATCTCATACTCAGTTTTGCAACACGCACATTGATAAAGTACCTTATGCAAACCTTCCGCCCGCTTATCAAAATTGATTTTTATCCCTTTTTCCTTCTGCCATTTAAAATCATCATATTCAAACTCTTTTTTTATGGCCTCAAAAACCTCTTTAAAAGAAACCTTTTCCAATTGCTCCGCCGTAAACAGACACTTCATCTCTGCCTCTGTATTTTTTACACCCCTGTCTGCAAGATTCCAGAACGGAGAATTAATATGATGCCCATGACAAATTAGAGTTACAACAGGCACTTTTAACATTTTACACAATTTACCAAGCGATTCGGGCAAAAGCGCAGTTGTCCCACACAAAGAATACCGCGCCTCCGGATAAATAGCCGCAATATCACCATGATCAATGGACCGTTTTAGCTGCCGAACAAGCGTAATATCATTTGTAAATTTTCGCTTACAGATGCACCCAATCACCCGAAGCAGCCATTCCCTTTTTAAAAACCCGTCGATAGCAACAACATAATTTGCACTGTGTGGAAAAATCGCCTTCGTTGCAACCTTAAAATCCATAAAAGCATTATGATTACACAGCAAAACATACGGCGGCTTTATCCCTTCCATATTTATCTTTTTCAAAATATTCTTGTGCCTAATCAAAGCCGGCGCACACAAAGCCCAAATAATTGGTTTAAGATGCTGCCTCATAACCGGCCTTTGCATATCAAATCGCTTAAAAGAATCCAACATAAATTTTTCCTCTTCTTTAGTAATTATAGCATAAAAAATGTGAGAAATAAAAAAAGAAAATTGCGCTTCCGGTTGCAAGCAACCGTCGGGGGGTCCGAGCAAGCGGAGGCATTGCATACTTTGTTTCTGAATCTGTTTGTTTTTTGTAAAGTTTGGTAAGTACCATATTAGTAATTTATATGATATAATAATCAAGTATCATTTTAAAAAGGAATTCATCATGGCAAAGGCAACAAAACCAAAAACAACCTCAGCAACACTTGGATTTGAACAGCAGATTTGGGATGCAGCCTGCGAACTTTGGGGACACATTCCCGCTGCAGATTACCGCAAAATCTTTACAGGATTAATCTTCTTAAAA
>JAZLIX010000042.1:0-7062 GCA_045617605.1 Alphaproteobacteria bacterium
GGACGATTCTCACTGTCATTCCTCGCTTGACAGGAGTCTTTCGTCATCCTGAGTAAGTTTATATGACCGAAGGATCTAGATTCTTCAGTCGCTCACTCCTTCAGAATGACAAAAACCTTTCTCTCACTGTCCTTCTGAGTAATAGCGAAGAATCTCATAAAAGTTCTTTCACGTTTGTTCAGGACGATTCTCACTGTCATTCCTCGCTTGACAGGAGTCTTTCGTCATCCTGAGTAAGTTTATATGACCGAAGGATCTAGATTCTTCAGTCGCTCACTCCTTCAGAATGACAAAAACCTTTCTCTCACTGTCCTTCTGAGCGATAGCGAACAATCTTTTTCTAAAGAAATTTACACGACAGAAGGTTTAAATTTTTCGTATATACTCAGAATGACAGGAATAAAAAATTCACCAACTGTATAAACAGTCGGTGGATAATTGGTATTATACCCTGCATTCACAAGTACCTCCGGTTGAGTTTGGTGTGAAAGAGCAATAAGAAAGGAATTCTTTACATTGGCAAATGCCGCTTCTGACTGCGAGACTTTCGTCAAGACAGCTACTTGTACAATATGCCTTAGTTCCAACAAAACTAAGAACCAATCCATTTTTATTACATTCACTAGCGAGAATTGCAGTTTCAGGGCAACGCGTTCTCAAATCTCCCGATCCCTTTAAACAACTGCGCATTGTAGTAGGCATCGTATATGTTAAATCATCGTTGACACAAGTGCTAAAAGTCCTAGTTCCCTTTCCTAGTTCTTTAAAGGTTGTTCCTGGTGGACAACAGTCTGCAGAATTGCAAGCTAAATAATCATAATCATAACTACTTATACAAAATTTTTTCTCAAAAAATATAAAGCCATCACCACATTGAATACATCTATTGTCAGCGGTGACCATAAGACCATCTTCACACTTACATCCACCATTCCCGTCAGAAATAAAATGATTGTCTTCATCACAGACACATTCTCCTGATGCATTACGTATTTTATTGGCATCGCAATCAGCAACTACAACAGTTGTACTCATATCATTATTATATGTGAAATAGGTACATTCTGGTCCAATTTCACGAATGATTGTGTTATTTCCAACAGTGGCATTTATTTGTTTACAGACATCAGCATGAACACCTTGAATTGTGATGTTAAATTGCTTATCATTTTTTTTGGCAACACCTAAGGTATAACCTGTTGGGTTCTTAAATTCGGTGATAGACGCATTGTTTGCATCCTTGCCTTGCATAGCGATTTGTGAGGCTACTATTGTTGCACGTTTATTTGCCTCGTTAATTAATTCATTGGCTTTATGTTTGTTCATTGCTGTTTTATATCCAGCTACTCCTGCAATAGACAGTATTCCTATGATTGCTAGTACGCCCAGCATTTCTACCATACTACGTCCGCTTTCGTCATTCTGAGCGGGCTTTGCCCCGAAGAATCTAGATCCTTCGCTTCTGTTCAGGATAACATTTTTCGTTTTATTTTTCATTTCAACTCCTTCTTTACAAAAATTCCACTTATAAAAAGTGGACGGATGTTGAAAAGCTGCATAAACGGCAGTACCGTATATTCAATATATTGAACGGTCATCCGCCCAATATTGGACGGATTGTTTATCAGACTTTTCAAATCTGGCACTTAAACACTTGTTTAAATGCTCTTTTAACCTAATTCAAAAATATAAAAAAGTCAAATAAAAAAACACCGGCTTAAAGGCCGGTATTTAAATTTATTTCTTTTCAGAGTATTTAAAAGCTTTTGATTTGGCTTTCAATTCATCGATCAGTTCTTGAATATTTCCTTGATGCTGTTGCAAAAAGGCAGTATATTCATTTCGATAACTCATCACCATAGAAACATCTTCCACCACGATATCCACGATTTTATAACTGCCCTCTTTTTGACGCAAACGCCAAATCACTTCAATGGGGGGGTCATTGTTGATTTTACTATCCACATACAACTGATTTTTCTGGGGGGCATTACGTGTTCCCTGAAACACAATGTCTTGCCCTTGATACAGACCGAAACGATCGGTCCAAGTTTTAGTGGTTAAAGTGGTAAAGGCCTCTAAAAAGTCCTTTTTTTCTGTATCAGTGGCTTTTTTCCAATAGACCCCCAGCACCATTTGGGAGACACTTTTTAAATCCAAATGAGTTGTAAATTGTTCATGGAAAAAAGCCTCTTTTTCTTCATTTGTTTTTTGAGCTAAAACACCTTTTTCAATAATTTCTTTGGCTAATTTATCCATAAAATCAATGGCTGGATCTGCACAAAGGGCAGGAATCGCCCACAAAGCACAGATTAAAGTTAAAATAATTTTTTTCATTCGTCCTCCTCTTCAATTTCAAAGTCAAATTCATAGCTCTTTGGAGCTTGGTTTTCTTCTGGCAAAACTTGATTGATTTTCTTTTGCCGATTTTGGCGATACATGGTGCGCATCGCCGCATAATGATCTGTGGATGATTTTTCTAAATTATCCAACAGTTCAAGAGCCTTTTCACGTTTACTAAATCCTTCAGTGGCTGTTAAACCATAGACGATTAGAGGTTCATGACGTAACCGCCAATCCAAAGGATTCACCAATGTATCAGCTCCCAATCCAATCGCATCACGTGGATTGGATGGTCCTAGTAAAGGCAACATAATAAACGGTCCTTCGTCATGCCAACCCCACTTTGCCAAAGTTTGACCGAAATCATTATCTGGGGCAGGAATATCCATTTTACTGGCTACATCAAATAATCCTAAACACCCGAAGGTCAAGTTAACACCTGTTCTTTCTAAAATATGGAGAGCATCTTTTGGATTTCCTTGTAATAAAGCATTCAAAAAATAGGCCGGCTGCTTTAATGTTTCGAATACATTACCAACACTATTACGTATAAAATCAGGAACAGCCCAACGATATCCTTCTGCCACAGGTTTTAAAATAACTTTATCTGCCACTTGATTAAAAGCAAATATACCTCTGTTGACCGATTCAAAAGGATCTTTTTCGCTGACAGAAATATTGTCTTCATCTAAAATAGTTTGTGTACTGGAACACCCTGAAAGGAAAACAGATGTCCCTATTATTAAAACTGAAATCCATAAAATTGCTGTCTTTCGCATTTTTTCCTTGCTTTTCTTTCGAATTTATTACACACTAACAGATAAGTCAAGAGTACCAATAACCATTAAAAAGGTCAAGAAAAAAAGATGTCAGGGGGATATAAAAAAATATTTTTGTTGATTTTGTCAATGGGTTGTGTGTTTCCTTCTTATGCACAATTCATTGATAATGATATTCCTTTGGATTGGGAAACAGATGCTCCTGCTTCTTTAGCGATAGCGCCTAAGTCTGAACCCAAGAAAAAAAACGAACCGAATATTGGACGGAATGCTTCTCCTTTGAAAGAACTGGTTGTAACCCCAGATCCATTGCCAAAAGTAGCTATTAATTTAGATGATAAAGTGCCTGAGCCCATTTCTCTTCAGCCAACTTTGCCACCTAATACACGTCAAGAGGAAATCTATATTCCACCAACAGAAAAAACGGATACGATACCGCCACCTCCGTCTAATTTTGCTAATTTGCATGATGTGCGTCAGTTTGATATAGAGGGGTTTTATTTGGGAATGTTACCTAAGGCTGTTTTACAATTGGCTCAACAAAAAAGATATTTTATTACTAAAATCAAAAAAAAGCTTCCTTTATTTCAGACCAGTCATTATGAAAGCTTGTGTCGTCAATCAGGTATTCATGCGCCAGAAATGATTCGTGCTTGTATTCGTCAATATGCCATCCGAAATAAACAGGATTATGTGGAAGAAATTGTTCTCACAAGAAAGGCTACCAAGGAATCTTTTCATTTTACCTTTACTTCACCAGCTACAGGAAATGAGGCTTATCAAATCATTTATCATACAAAAGGTGATAATTCATTGAACTTTATGCCTTCTAATTTAAGTAAAAAGTTGTCGCGTAAAGAGGCCTTTTTTAATGCTGTATTCAATATGTATGGTTACCCAGATGATAATAAAGAACTGATTTGGGGGGCAAAAGAGGATGCCTATATGCAGGTGTCTATGTCTGGTTCTGCCTATGATGCCACAATTCGTATGGTGGATACTCAATTATCTAACGAAGATTATTTTGCTGCCTCGGATTGGAAGGCAGAACAAGCGCCACTTTATCATTTTGGTTTTGCAGAATAGGGGGAATAATGGCTGAAGAAAATGCTTATTTGATTAATTATACCAGACAGGCCAAGGAAAATCAGTTTCCTCCTTTAATTGGGCGAGATAAGGAATTAGAACGCTTGATTCATATTTTATTACGTGCCAGTAAAAATAATCCAGTTGTTGTGGGATCTTCTGGTATTGGAAAGACGGCCTTATTACAGGGGTTGATTTCTTTTATGGTCTCGGAAAATGCGCCTGAGTATATGCAGTCACGTGAGGTGGTTGGATTAGATGTTGCCAAATTGATGTTGGATGCTAAAGATGATAAAGAATACGCTGATTTAACTAAACAAGCGATTCAATCTGTGATTGACTCTGATAAACAAAAGGTTCTTTATTTAAATGATATCAGCTTTTTGGTTCAAATGGAAACAAATCCGGAAAATCGGGAAGCAGCTAAATTTTTAAAACTAGCGCTGGTAGCTGATAAAATCAACTGTATGGTGGAAACAGATACTTTACATTTTGTGGGCTTTTTGGAAAAAGATTCTGCGATTATGAGCCATATGCAGTCGCTGTTACTGGAAGAACCTACACTTGACGAAAGTATTGAAATCTGTGAGGCCCGTAAAGGTTCCTTAGAGGGACATTATAGTCTGATTATTCCTCATGAAACAGTCAAGGTGGCTTGCCAGCTGACAGGACGTTATGTTAAACAACGGGCGTTTCCTGAAAAAGCGTTGGATTTGTTGGACGATTCTGCCAGCCTTTTGATGATGGATATTGCTCGTGGAGAAGTGCAAGATGATTCTAATACCTTGACGCAAGATTTTTGCTTTCGAACCATCGCCGATTGGACGGGAATTCCTGTTGAAAAAGTGGATGCCGAAGATAAAGCTCGTCTGGCACACGCTGAAGATATTTTACGTGAACGGGTGGTGGGTCAAGATAATGCGGTTCAGGTGGTGGCGGAAGCACTGCGTCGTTCTCGTTCGGGGTTGCAAGACCCCAATCGCCCGATAGGTTCTTTCTTGTTTATCGGTACAACGGGAACTGGTAAAACAGAACTTGCAAAATCTTTGGCAGATTTTATGTTTAATGATGAAACAGCTTTGATGCGTTTGGATATGTCCGAGTATATGGAAAGAAATTCTGTGGCCCGTTTAATTGGACCACCACCAGGCTCACCAGGTTTTGAGGCAGGCGGACTTCTGACCGAATCAATTCGCTTAAAACCCTTCCAAGTGATTCTGTTCGACGAAGTGGAAAAAGCGCACTTGGATATTTTGAATTTGATGCTTCAGTTATTGGATGAAGGGCGTTTGACGGATAGTAAGGGGGTAACTGTTGATTTTCGGAATACCATTATCATTTTGACATCTAACGTTGGGGCGAACTTGCCCAGTTATCAGCGTATTGGTAAATTGACAGAATACTTTAGACCTGAATTTTTAAACCGTTTGGATGACATTGTGTCCTTCCATCAGTTAAAGCCGGAACACTTACGTAAAATTGTGGAAATTCATTTGGGAAAATTATTGAAGCGAGCTAGTGCTATAGGTTATCAAGTGACAGTGGATGAGCAAGCTAAAGATTGGTTTGTGGATGAAGTTTTTGCCAGTAAGTTTGGGGTGCGTGCCCTCAAGCGTTTGATTCAAGACCAAGTGGAAAATCCACTTTCTTTGTTGATTATGCAGGAAAAAATTCATCAAGGAATTCCTGTTTTCTTGAATGTGGACCCTAGTGGACGTAAATTACAGGTTTATGCAAAACGTGGCGAAACCAAGATTGAACCGCCAGCTCCTGCTCAAGAAAAGGAAATTATTGAGGAAGTGGCTGAGGAAGTAGAAGAAGAATTTACCCCCGCTCCTCGTCCAGAAGAAAATGTTGAAATAAAGCCTGATAATGCCCCAGATACTCACGACTCAGCTTCTTGATTGGTACCAAAAATATGGACGTGATTTACCATGGCGGGTAAAGGGTGGCGCACATCCGAATGCTTATGCTGTGTGGATCAGCGAGATTATGCTTCAACAAACAACAGTGGCAACGGTGGGGGATTACTTTATCCGATGGATGAAGAAATTTCCCGATATTAAAACGCTGGCGCAGGCGGATTTACAGGATGTTTTGTTGGCGTGGCAGGGGTTAGGGTATTATACGCGGGCCAGAAAAATTCACGAATGTGCCAAAGTTTTAATGGAAAAGTACGATGGTAAAATTCCGAATCAGCGTGATGAACTTCTGAAACTCCCCGGCATCGGCCCTTATACCGCCAGCAGTATTTGTTGCTTTGCTTTTAACCAACCAGAAACAGTGGTGGATGGGAATGTGATGCGTGTGATTGCCAGACTTAAAGGTATCACAAGTGAAATTACTGCCTCTGATATTTATCCGCTGGCACAGAAATTAACTAGCCTTCAACATGGCGCAGATTACGCCAGTGCAATTATGGACTTGGGGGCAACGGTGTGTACCCCAACCAGTCCTAAATGCACCCTCTGTCCATGGCATGAAACCTGTATTGCCAATCAAAAAGAAATACAAGAACAAATTCCCCAAATTAAAAAGCTGGCGAAAAAGGAAAAATTCGGACGCCTTTATTTGATACAGAATACCAAAGGGGAATACCTGATTCGTCAGCGATCAGGGAAAGGTTTGTTGGCAGGTCTTTGGGAATTTCCATGGGAAGAAGTTTCGGCATTGTCGTCTCAAAAACTACCCCATGTTATTCACGTTTTTACGCATTTTAAATTGACATTGGAATTGGTGCAGTCAAATAAAACGACCGACTTTAATGGTGTTTGGGTGTTGCCGACAGATTTTAAAAATTACCCTTTCCCGACTTTAATGCAAAAAGTTATTAAAAAACTTTCGTCATTCTGAG
>JAZLIX010000043.1:0-2176 GCA_045617605.1 Alphaproteobacteria bacterium
CTCTGCCGGTGGTACGATTTTTTCTGGTTTATTATACTTGTCTTGTATTTTCTTTATATTTCTGCTGATTTCATCTAAATCTAATATCATTGGCTGTCCTTATTCTATATACCAATTAATTGAAGACCAACCTACAATACCAGATGTATATCCTTCTTCAATAGATTCAGCGATTCCTCTTAATGCATCTGCGATTTCATCATGCTTATATCCATCGCTAAGATTAATATAAATTTCAGTTATTTTCTTCATATTCCTTATTATCCTTTTGAATAAAGATATTTATAAGGATTTTGATTAAAATGTGGAATCATTTAATTTTATAATTAATCAAATCAGAAAATTGATATTGCAATTTATACTATACTCCTGTATAGTTTCTTTATTGTACAGGAGTTTATAATGTCTGAGAATTTATTTAAATCAAAACGTTTTTTACCTTTATTATTAACTCAATTTTTTGGGGCATTGAATGATAATTTGTTTAAAAATGCCCTGTTGATGTTAGTTACTTTAAAAATGGCTGAAAAAGCAGATATCCTTTCCAATGTGATTGCGGCTTTATTTATTATTCCTTTTTTTCTTTTATCAGCCACTGCCGGAGAAATTTCCGACAAATATGACAGAAGTCGTGTTGCTCGTTGTTTGAAGGTTGCTGAATTAATTTTAATGCTAGGTGTTGGTGTTGTCTATTTCTTTCAAAGTCTTCCGTGTTTGATTGTACTATTAGCACTCATGGGAGCCCAGTCTGCTTTCTTCGGTCCTGTTAAATATGCCCTTTTACCCCAACAATTAAAACCTTCTGAATTAGTGGCCGGAAACGCTTATGTGGAAGCCTCCACTTATGTTGCAATTTTATTGGGGCTTATTGTCGGTACTCTCTTACCGATTGAAGGTGTTGTTGTCCTGTTGATTACTTTATCTATCTTTGGCGTGATATCAGCTTGGAATATACCAAAAGCAATAGCTATGCGTCCAAAAGCAGTTATTTCAAAAAATATTTTTAAAGCAACAGTTGATACTTTAAAATTAATTCATTCACACCCTGTTGTTTTTCGCAGTATCTTAGGCGCTACTTGGTTTTGGACAATAGGTGCTTTTATTGCTGTTCAAATTTACCCCCTTTCAGGAAATATCCTAAACGTTTCTAATACAGTTATTACCTTTTTCTTGATTTTATTTTCTGTTGGGGTTGCTTTGGGGTCTGTTTGTTGTGAAAAGTTAATGAAAGAGATTATCCATACAACCTATATTCCTATCAGTACATTAGGAATGGGCATTTGTTTTTATTGTTTGTATCGTTTTACCAATAATTATCCAACATTAGAACAGACATCTGATTTTTATGAATTTTTCCTTTTGCCTCACGCTATCGGCATTAGTTTTACTTTATTTTTATTGGCATTCTTTGGGGGATTATACATTGTTCCACTTAATGCCCTGATGCAAGCAAAAGCCCCTAAAGCTTTTACAGCAACTGTCATTGGAGGTAATAATATTTTAAATGCTTTGGGAATGGCGGGTATTGCCATTGCGGCTATCTTTCTATTATCCATGGGACTGTCTATTCCTCAGTTGTTTTTGATTATCGCTCTAATGAGTATTGGTGTTTTCTTTTATGTATGCAAACTCTTACCAGATGCTCTTTTACGGTCTATTTTACAGGGAATCTTCCGCCTTTTCTTTCGTGTCCATTTAGATGGTATTCAAAATTTTCAAAAAGCAGGAAAAAGAGTTCTGTTGGTGGCAAATCATACTTCCCTTTTGGATGGATTACTTATAGCAACCTTTATGCCAGAAAGAGTAACTTTTGCGATTAATACAGATTGGGCCAAAAAGTGGTTCGTAAAGCCCTTTGGACTTTTGGTGAATTTATATCCGTTGGATCCTACAAATCCTATGGCTATTCGTTCTTTGATTAATGAAGTTAAATTGGATAAAAAGGTAATGATTTTCCCCGAAGGACGTATCAGTGTCACAGGTGGATTAATGAAAATTTACGAAGGGGCTGGTGTGATTGCCCAAAAAGCGAATGCCAAGATTTTACCGGTTCGTATTAATGGGGCGCAATTTAGTAAATTTTCATACTTAAAGCATAAACTAAAAACACATTATTTCCCTAAAATTCATATGACAATTTTAGAGCCAAAGCATTTTACAATACCTGAAAACATTG
>JAZLIX010000044.1:0-22095 GCA_045617605.1 Alphaproteobacteria bacterium
AGAACAGGTATTTAAATAAATAAAGAAAAAGTGATTTATTATAAAATTTTTATGTTTTTTTTAAAAAACGTTTGTAATTTGTTAAAAAATAAGCTCTAATAAAGAAAAACGGCTTTTTACAGGAGGCTTTATGACACAAAATAAACACACAGAAACAGGTCGTACCTTATTGGAAACATTAGCAATATTGGTTATTATAGCGATATTACTATTGGCCAGTATTTTGGGATATAATCTTTTGATACATCACTATCGTAGATATCAGACGGTGAAACAAGTTAGTGAATTGGCTGTGCGTTATAAATTGCGTCCTGTTGCGGACAAAGGGTATGTTGATATTAAAACGATTTATCCAGAGGCAGAACGTGCTAGTTCTGTTGAAATGAAAACAGCAGATACGGAATCAGGAAGAGTAAAATTACAAGTTTTTTCAGAGCCAACTTCCTTTGCCGTTGTTGTGAACCATGTTTTAGATGATTCGTGTGAATCGATTTTAGAAAATGGGGATTATGATGTTGTTATTAAAGGGGATGATATAGATATAAACGAAGCGGAAAGTGAAAATGCCTATAGTAAAGAGTATATTAAAAGTTTAGGTAAAAAAGAAAAAACGGAATTGATAGAAAAGATATGCACTTTAAAAAATATGGGATTAGTTTTTGGCGATCATTGTCCTCGGACAGGGGCCAGTTATTGGTATAGGGGTCGTTGTTGGTCTTGCCCGAGTAATCAAACGGAAGATAAATTTGGAAATTGTTGTGCAAGTAGTGCAATAAATGACTGTGGAATTTGTAATGACAAGGCGGATGACTGTAAGCAAAAGGGTTGTCCTGGTCCAGGGAAGACAGTTTGTGATGGGAATGGTACTAAGGCATGTGTAGAATGTGTTAATGATTCGAATTGTTCTTGCCGAGCAAAAAGTAGTGGTGGAGATGGTAAGGAATATTGTGTGAATTATAAATGCGTTGAATGTAAGACGCCAGGTGACGAATGTAAAACTGCAGACAGCCAACTGGGTTTTTGTACAAAATTCCATACCTGTGAACCCTGCGATACCTCAAGTGGATATTTTAGATGGAATAAAAACTTGGATGTTTGCGAATGTAATCCCCCGTTGATAGCCATAGGGAGTGCTTGTCCAGATGCTTGCTGTGTAAATGGAGCTGGCTGTTATGATATTGGTGCAGGTCAAAAAGTATGTGCTGAATGCTTGTATGATTATGATGGTGAGCATAAAACTCCGGAATATTGTCGTTCAGAAAGACCAGTATGCAATAATTACAGATGTGAAGGATGTGCTGCAAAACCAACCGCACCAGGGGCTACTTGTGATATCCTTTGTGGTTGTGATGAAACAAAGGGATTGGCTTGTGAGGACAGTAAAACCTGTCAATGTACCGCTTGGCCTGGTAAAACTTTCTGGCACGCTACCGAAAAGAAATGTGTAGAATGTTTGGGAAATTATGGTTCAGGTGAAGGTGAATGTTCTACTGCAGAAAAACCACTTTGTGATGCAACTACTCACACTTGTAAAGTTTGTCCATCAGAAACACCTTTCTGGGATAATACCAAGAAACAATGTATTGGATGCAGGACAACAGAAGACTGTACAGGTAAACTTGTCTGTGATCCCACCGAAAAGATTTGTATTAATGGGTGTGAAGTAAATGGTGATGTTGTTTTAAATAATGAGGAAGTCGGCACTTGTGGTAAGTGTGTCGAGGGTGAGGTTATTCAAAATGCCAATATATCGGTTGATTCGTGTCATACTTGTACTTCCTCTTGGACATTAAGCTGGAAAACAGATGGGGAGATACCCGCGCCTTATAAACATTGTGGAACTGAGTGTTGTCCAAATGGTTGTAATCTGACTGAACCAACACAATGCGCAGAATGTGATGAAAATAAAGATTGCGAAGGCGAAAGGGTCTGTAATACTGCAACTAAGACCTGTTGTCAAACTGGGGAACAATACTGTGGTACGAAGTGTTGTGCAAGAGGTTGTAATCCAGCTGGAACAGATTGTGCTGAATGTAATGAAGATACTGATTGCGAAGGTGAAAGAGTCTGTAATAAAACAACTAAGACCTGTTGCCCAACAGGGGAACAATACTGTGGTACCCAGTGTTGTCCAAATGGTTGTAATCCGACTGATCCAACACAATGCGCAGAATGTGATGACGATTCAGATTGTGCAGGGCGTACGGATGGTAAAACGAAGTGTGACACAACAACAAAGACTTGTATTAATGGGTGCGAAACTATAAGTGGAAGTTTTGATACGGGGGCTATGACTCTGCCTGCTTCAAGTTTAAAAAAAGCAGAAACCTTGGGGCCGTATGAATGTGATTATAAACTTTACATTACCTGGTTTAGTGTAGATGATTTCTTCTGTATACAGGGTGAAAAGGCTTGCGCTGAAAAGGATGAAAAAATTGCAAATCTAGGTTTACGTAGTCATTGGCATACTTATAGTAGTGGGTATAGCTCCACTGTTGCTGGTGATTCTGGTGTTAAAATTAAGAAAGATAAAGATTTATTTGTCTATACTTTGCCCAAAGGAAGAACAATTACTTTTTATGATATCAATAAAGCTGTTGCATTGGGTGGTGGAACAAATGCAAGACTTGCAGTGAGTTATACATTAATTCCAATTACAGAAGGAACAGTGACAGAAGACTGTGGTACTGATTGGGTAGTAAAAGAGGATTCTTGTGCAGGATTAGTTTGTAGTAGTTCTTATACGAAAAAGTTATGGGCATCCAAAGATGCAAGTGGGAATAATTATCGAGTTTGTTGTGAAGAGGATGCGGCCTATAAATTAATTGATTCAACAGAAAATGTGGATTTTTCAGGTTGGTATGGAAGTAGTAGTCGTAATCGTGTTCAAAAAGGATGTTGTCCAGCAAATCGGTATTTAAAGTATATTAATACTGCTACTGGAAAAGTAGAACAAGAACGTTGTTGTCCTGTTGGTCAAGCAGTAACAGAACAAGGGTGTTGCCTTGAATCTAAAATAATTGTGAATGGTACAAAAAGAACTTGTTCATCGTAACAATGCCTAATTCATAACGTTTAATTAAAAGCCACTTTAGGCAGGTTAAACTACCATTCTGTGCAGGGGGCGGTTCGATTTATGATTTGATTGAGAATCTATGTATGCCAGCAGGTGTTAGTTTTTGCTTGCATTTTCTTTTGATTCTGGCTACAATCCATACGTTCTTATGCAACAAAGGAGATTGAATGCGTTTAAAACTTTTATCAATGGCGGTTTTGCTGGCTACTGTTCCGGCATTGGCCGAAGAAGGGAATTCTAAATGGACTTTTGATGTCCGTGAACTCTCGTTAAGTTATTCTAATACAACAGTGGGTAATGCTAGGGAATATAAAGATTCCCCTGTGTCTGCTTACAGTGCTGATAGTCAATATAACATTGTGGGTAAATTGGATGCTTTTTTAAATCAGTCAATGGATAATGGGCTGTGGCAAAATAATTTGATGTTGAACTATGGAAAGTTGAAAATTAAACCTGTTGATGAAGAAGAAGAAAGTTCTGAAAGTGCTGATAAAATTTGGTTTTCTACTGATTATAACCAAAAGATGTGGCGTTATTGGGATGCGGATGTTGGGCCCTTTATTCAGGCTGCTTTCCAAACGGAGTTTACGGCTAACCAGGATTCCCCAAGATATAAGGTTCTTTCTGCACGTGAAGGTCTGAAAATGTTTGAAGGGGAATATATCAAGGAACTTTATGGGGCATTGGTGGAAGAATATGATTTTACCTATTCTGATAAAAAGAATACTAAGTTGGCTTGGGAAGTAGGTTTACGGACTGAATATCCTATTCGTGAAGGGGTTAAATTGACTGGAACAGCTAAATATACAGATTATTTTTCATATTCTGAATATGTTCCAACAGATTTAAAATATGATTTAGATTTAACCGCAAAAATGGAAGTCAATTTAACAGATACGTTAGCTTTTGCGCCTTATGTCAGTTACCGCAGAGGACAGGCGCGTGGAACCGATAAAGTTGGGACAAACCTGATGATCGGGTTACAACTTAAATATGCGGATTTATTTAATTTAAATTAAAGGAGAAATAAAATGTTAAAAAATGTAATGAAAGAATTTAAAACTTTTGCTTTAAAAGGCAATGTGTTGGATATGGCAGTCGGTATTATTATCGGTGCCAGTTTTGGAAAAATTGTGGATAGTTTGGTTAAAGATGTGATGATGCCTCCATTGGGTTGGTTGCTCGGTAAAGTGGATTTTTCCAACCTTTATATCAAATTATTGGATGGTTCT
Organism: Alphaproteobacteria bacterium; assembly: GCA_045617605.1. Lineage (GTDB taxonomy): Bacteria > Pseudomonadota > Alphaproteobacteria > CAAHEQ01 > UBA3637 > UBA3637. Next base: position 4,309 of record JAZLIX010000044.1, read on the forward strand.
GTTCCAGGACCTTATGCCAGCTTGGATGCTGCACAAAAAGCAGGGGCTGTTACCATTAATTATGGTCTTTTCTTGAATGCTTTGATCAGCTTTATTATCGTGGCTTTTGCTGTGTTTTTGCTGATTAAAGGAATCAATACTTTACGGGCTAAAATGGAAAAGGCTGAAGCTAAAGAAGCTGCTGCAGCTGCTCCAACCGAAAAGGAATGTCCTTATTGTTGTTCCAAGGTACCTTTGGGGGCAACACGTTGTCCTTATTGTACCAGTGAATTAAAGGAAAAAAAGTAAACCTTTAATCTGGAATATTCTAAAATTATCCCCACTGATTGTGGGGATTTTTTTATTCGTTTAGTTTTTTCTTGACTTTTACGTTTGTGTTCGTTATGTTGTCAGCATATGATATTAGGAGGGGATGATGAATATTTTATTACTAAGACTTTTGATTCTATTTTATATTTGCGGTTTGGTGTTTTTATTTGTGAAATTAGTTTCGTCAGATTTAGCAAAAAATGATCGACGTTTTTTGGCGATTATTTTATTCCCTGTTTGTTTGGCGACATCTGAAGGACGTGCCTACTTAAAAAAGGTTATTTATGGAAAGGAAAAATAATATGTCAAATACAAAAAATGTTACTTTATTGGTTGGATTAGGTGTTTTGGTAATCATTGGATCTATCTCTTATTTGGGATTCAGTCAAATTGATGCGGGTTTTCGCGGGGTAAAATTGACGTGGGGAAAAGTGGTTTCTGAATCACTGCCAGAAGGATTGTATTTTTACAATCCTATCAGTACTTCTATTGTTGAGATTGATACACGTTTACAACGTGAAAAAATTCAATTAGAAACCTATACAAAGGATATTCAACAAGCGACAATGAAATTGACTGTCAACTATAATATTGATCCGACAAAAGCGCATGAGTTATATCAACGTATTGGCCTGGCTTATCAAACAACATTAATTGAACCAAACGTTTTAAGTTCTGTAAAAGACGTTGTTGGCAAAGTTGAAGCTGATAAATTTGTAAATGATCGTGCCATTGTAACTCAAGAAATTAAAGAGAAAATTTCTTCTATTTTAGCCCCTTCACATATTATTGTTCAAGAAGTTGCTATTGAAGATATTGCTTTTTCAGCGGCCTTTGAAAATGCAATTGAAGCAAAACAAATTGCAACACAAGATGCAATTAAATCTCAAAATGAAACAGTCCGTGTAACAGAAGAAGGAAAACAACAAGTGATTAAGGCCAAAGCTGATGCTGATTCACAAAAGGCTGCTTCGGATGCTCGGGCATATGCGATTAAAGTTGAATCCGAGGCGAAGGCTGAGGCTACAAAACAAATTGGTTTGGCAGAAGCAGCTGCAATCAGAGAAAAATCGAAGGCTCTTTCGGAAAATTCTAAGTTGGTTGAATTGACAAAAGCAGAAAAATGGAATGGCTCTTTGCCACAAAATATGTATGGATCAGCGCCCCTTCCTTTGATTAATTTAGAAAAGTAAAACGTTCCCCACTGATTGTGGGGATTTTTTAATGTTCCTATAGGAATACCAAAGGGACATTTAACTTGCCTTTTGGGGTAAAATTTGGTATATTTTAGATATGACACCAAAGTTTATACATTTACATGTGCATACGGCTTATTCCTTGTTGGAAGGGGCTATAAAAATGCCCAAATTGGCCAAGTGGGCGGCAGAAAATAAAATGCCGGCCATAGCAGTTACAGATTCGCATAACATCTGTGGGGCAATGGCGATGATGCACGAAATGCCCCCGTTGGGTGTGCAACCGATTTTGGGTACTCAGCTTTTGGTGAAATCTCCTAAAAAGGATAAGAATGCTTTTGATACGTCGGATGATACCTTTGATAAAGTGGTGTTATTGGTTCAAAATGAAACAGGGTATAAGCATTTATTAAAATTGTTTTCGGCTTATTATATGGGGGAAACAAAACAGGTTACGCCCCATATTACCTTTGAAGAATTGTGTGCTCATACGGATGGTCTGATTTGTTTGACAGGTGGTTGGGAAGGCCTAATTGGACGTGCTTTATTGGCGGGGCAAAAAGATTGGGCAAAAACTTTAACACAAAAATTACAGGAAGTTTTTGGTAATCGCCTTTATATTGAATTGATGCGTCATGGTATGGAACAAGAAAATCAAACAGAGGAAGATTTTCTACAACTTGCGCAGGACTTAAATATTCCGATTGTGGCAACGAATGATGCTTATTTTTTAACACCTGATATGTATGAAGCACAAGATGCGTTGATGTGTATTGCTGAAAAGAAACTGTTGGTGGATGAGGATAGGCGACGTTTAACCCCCGAACATTATTTGAAATCAGAAGCCGAAATGTGTGAACTTTTTTCAGATTTACCCGAGGCTTTATCAAATACGGTTTTAATTGCTAAACGATGCGCCTTTATGGCGGAAAAGAAAAAGCCCGCTTTCCCAAATTATGATTGTCATGGTAAGACCGAAGACGAAGTTTTGGCTGATATGGCCGAGGAAGGCTTTAAGATTCGTATGCAAGGGCGTTCCCCCGAGGAACAAGAAAAATACCACAAACAAATGCTGTTTGAATTGGGCGTTATTAAACAAATGGGATTTCCTGGCTACTTTTTAATTGTGGCAGACTTTATTCAGTGGTCCAAGAAAAACGGTGTTCCTGTTGGACCGGGGCGTGGCTCTGGGGCAGGATCAGTGGTTGCTTGGTGTTTGATGATTACCGATATTGACCCCATGCGCTTTGACTTGGTTTTTGAACGGTTTTTGAATCCAGAACGTGTGAATATGCCGGATATCGACGTGGACTTTTGTCAGGAAAAACGGGAAAAGACAATTGAGTATGTTCAAAATCATTATGGTTTTGATCATGTGGCACAAATTATTACTTTTGGTAAGTTGCAGGCAAAAGCGGTTATTCGTGATGTTGGTCGAGTGATGCAGGTACCTTTTCCTGTGGTAGACAGGCTTTCCAAGATGATTCCCAATGATCCCAAAATGACGTTGGAGTTAGCCTTTGAACAAGAACCACGCCTGAAAGAAGAAATTGATGCCGACGAGCAAGTCAAAGAACTGTTTGCGATTGCAGTGAAATTAGAGGGACTTTTCCGTAACACTTCCACTCATGCGGCAGGTGTTGTGATTGGCAATAAACCTTTGGATGAAATTGTCCCGATTTATAAAGACCCCTCATCCGATATGCCTGTTACACAGTATGATATGAAATATGTGGAAGAGGCGAGTCTTATTAAATTTGACTTCTTGGGACTTAAAACTTTGACCACAATTAAAAAAGCAGTTGAGCTGATTCGTAAGCGTGGGATAGAAGTGGATATTGATCATATTCCATTGGATGATGAAGAAACGTTTAAACTTTTGCGTTCGGCTGATACAACAGGTGTGTTCCAGTTGGAATCGACGGGGATGAAAAAAATCCTGCACGATATGCAACCTGATAAGATTGAAGACATTGTCGCTTTGGTATCACTGTATCGTCCTGGGCCTATGGATTCTATTCCCACTTATATTGCGGTCAAAAAAGGTTTGGAAAAGCCCGATTATATGCACCCGATGTTAGAGCCGATTTTAAAAGAAACTTATGGCATTATGATTTATCAGGAACAGGTTATGCAGATTTCACGTGAAATGGCTGGATTTACATTGGGGGGGGCAGACCTTTTACGTCGTATTATGGGTAAGAAAAAGGCCGAACTTCTCCCTGAACAAAAAGTGAAGTTTTTGGCTGGGGCTAAAGAAAAAGGTGTGGATGAAAAGATTGCCGAATTGGTGTTTGATAAAATGGCCAAGTTTGCTTCCTATGGTTTTAACAAGGCACACGCGGCGGCCTATGCTTTCATTGCCTATCAAACCGCATACTTAAAAGCCCACTTCCCTGCCGAATTCATGGCGGCCACAATGACTTTGGATAAAATCAATACGGACAAACTTGCCCTTTTTAAGGATGACATTTTGGCCCATAAAATTCCTGTTTTGTCCCCTGATATCAATTTATCCGAGGTAGATTTTACGGTGGAAAATGGGGCTGTCAGATATGCTTTGTCCGCTGTTAAAAATGTGGGAGAAGTCGGGATGCAACAGGTGGTGGCCGAACGCACTAAAAACGGTCCGTTTAAATCTTTACAAGATTTTGTTTCACGTGTGGATGTGTCGGCCCTTAATAAACGTTATGTTGAAAATTTGGCAAAATCTGGTGCGTTTGAATGTGTGGAAAAAAACAGAGCGCTGGTCTTTAATAACGTTGAAAATTTGGTTTCGTATGCGGGGCAGGCGACTCAACAACGCAACAGTTCTCAAATGGGCTTATTTGGGGCAGATGTGTCAGCGAATGCCTTGAAAATTAATCGTTGCGCCGATTGGCCACAAATGGAAAAATTGGAACATGAAAAAGAAGCACTGGGATTTTATTTATCAGCTCATCCTTTGGATTCTTTTGGACCAGTTTTGGACAGATTGAGGGCTGTCACTTATGCTGAAATAAAACCGATGGTGATGGTGAGTGGGGCCTTGCGCCTTAAAATTGCGGCGATTGTATCAGATGTACGGGAACGGATCAGTCAAAAGGGAAATCGCTTTGCTTTTGTGACAGGTTCAGATAAATCAGGGAGTTTTGATTTGGTTTGTTTTTCGGATGTGTTGACTGCTAATCGAGAAAAATTAAAATCTAATCAGCCTTTACTTTTGACCATCAATGCTTCACGTAAAGAGGGGGAAGATGAAGTACGTTTCAATTTGGTTGAAGTTGAATATTTATCCGAAGTGATGGCGAATACAGCCTCAACATTGATTGTTCGTTTAGAAAAAGCTGAAGCAGTTTCTGAGATTAAAAAAGTACTGGAAAAAGTGCCGAAAGGCAAAAGTAAAATCTTTATCTTGTTAAAAACAAATGAGTACGATGTGGAATTTGAATTGCCGACACATTATACTATTACACCAGAAGTGATGGATGACCTTTCTCGTATTTTAGGCGTTCAGGAAATTAAGCAGGCATAAAAAAAGTTCCCGTAATCACAGGGAACTTTAGACGTAAAAATAAGAGCTAAAACTATTTTTTCTTAATAATTTTTTTGACAGCTTTTTTAATTGTTGCTTTAATGCCAGTTTTTTTTGTGGCACATTTTTTGCAACAAGTTTTTTTTGTCTCTTTTTTGGTAGTAGTTTTTTTAACAGTTGCTTTTTTTACAGGTGCTTTTTTCACAGCAGTTTTTACTGTTGTTGTTTTGGCACATTTTTTACAACAAGCCTTTTTAACTACTTTCTTTGGGGCAGTTTTCTTAACGGTAGCCTTTTTTGCCGTTTTTGTTTTTGTTGTCATCTTTCTCCCTTTCTTGGTTTAAAATAGAATAATACATTCCATTGTTTACGCTATAAAAATAGATATGTCAACAAAAAAATGATAATTTTCCTAAAAAAATTATATCTGTTGTTTTTGGGCAGTGTAATTCATTGATGAAAAAAATAATTTATCTGATGTAATTTTTTCTTTGAAAGATTCAAAGGTATAACATTTATCAGGAGAAAAATTATTTTTTTGTAACCACCATTTGACTCGATTTTGATTTTCTGGTGTTGTGATAATTGCATATAATTGTTGTGGATTTTTTCTTAAAAACACATTGGGAATTTGCCGCTTTTGTTTTGCGTTTTTGTAAGTTTGGTTATCTGGTTGAAGAACAAATAAACAACCACAGGGCAAATAATATTCCTGTGCCGTTAAATCCATATATCCTGCTAAAGAAATAAATAAATTAGATTTTGTAGAAACTGAAATTTCTCCTGAATTATTTCCACTGGTTCTGATTGTCCAGTTATCTTTTCCTGAAATGATTTTTCCAGAATTTAAGATGCGTTCTGAATTGGCTAAAGTACTGGCGTGGAAAACCAAGCGAAGATTTTCTGGAATGTTATCTTCTGACCAATAGGCAAAGTTTTCAAAAATATTTTTCCTGTAATCTGTATCTTCAGGATTCATAGGACGTAAATATCTTAATTTGTCTATCAATTTTAATCGTTCAATCTGTAATTCAATTAAATCACGATGATTTTCATGGCGATTTCCATTCAATATAGTTGCCAACTGTTGGTCAGTTCTGGATAGTTTTTTTTGTAAATCTTCTTGTATTCTTTGAAATTTTTTAAGTGACATTATTGATTCATTGAATTAAAAAATTCATCATTCGTTTTGGTAGGGCGTAATTTTTCCATTAAAAATTCCATAGATTCTGTGACTCCCATTGGCATTAAGACACGACGTAACATCCACATTTTGGGCAGTCTGTTTTTATCTACTAACAATTCTTCCTTACGTGTTCCAGATTTAGTAATATCAATGGCAGGGAAAATACGCTTGTCGGATACTTTTCTATCCAACACAATTTCACTGTTGCCAGTGCCTTTAAATTCTTCAAAGATGACTTCATCCATACGGGAGCCTGTATCCACCAAGGCTGTTCCAAAAATAGTCAAACTACCGCCTTCTTCAATGTTACGGGCAGCCCCAAAGAAACGTTTTGGCTTTTGCAGGGCATTAGCATCCACACCGCCAGTCAACACTTTCCCAGAACTGGGTACAACAGTATTATAGGCTCTGGCTAAACGTGTAATGGAATCCAATAAGATAATCACATCTTTCTTGTGTTCTACTAAACGTTTTGCTTTTTCAATCACCATTTCTGCCACTTGAACATGGCGTGTAGCAGGTTCATCAAAAGTGGATGAAATAACTTCGCCTTTGACCGAACGAATCATATCCGTTACTTCTTCAGGACGTTCGTCAATCAATAACATTATTAAATGAGCTTCAGGATAGTTGGCTGTAATCGCATGCGCAATATTTTGCAACATAACAGTTTTACCTGTTCTAGGTGGAGCCACAATCAAACTGCGTTGGCCTTTTCCTTGCGGACAAATCAAATCAATAATGCGTGAAGTTAAATCTTTTTGGTCTTCAATGGAAGTAGCTTTATGTTCCATTGTAATAGGTTCTTGTGGATAAAGCGGTGTTAAATCATCAAAGTTGACCCGATAACGTAATTCTTCAGGATTGACAAAATTGACGGTATCAATAGTCTTTAATGAAAAGTATTTTTCATTGTTGTTGGGGGCGCAAATTTCGCCAGACAAAGTATCGCCTGTCCGTAATCCCCATTTTTTAATATGACTCGGGGAAACATAAATGTCATCAGGTCCTGCTAAATAATTAGCCTCTGGGGAACGTAAAAAACCGAATCCATCTGGCATGACTTCCAAAACACCATCTGCATATAAAGAAGTTTCAGTTTGTGCCAAATGTTTTAAAATAGCATACATTAAATCTTGAGTCCGTAAACTGGCGGCGTTTTCAACGCCTAATTCTTCTGCTTGATGTAATAATTCAGCGGGTGATTTTTGTTTTAAATCTTTTAATTGCATGTTGAACCTCTAAAAAATGGGAAATAAATTCAGGAGAATACCTGACGCCTTCTATTATACTCTTTTTTGGGATAAAGTCAAGAAAAAGAGAAAAACCTTATTTCTTTAAAATCTTTTTCAGGTATTTTCCCGTAAAACTTTCGGGGACTTTGGCAATTTCTTCTGGGGTCCCTGTGGCGACCACATTGCCACCAGCTTCACCCCCTTCAGGACCAATATCAATCACATAGTCCGCCGATTTAATCACATCCAAATTATGTTCAATAATCACAACTGTATTGCCCGCATTGACTAACATTTGTAAAACATCTAATAATTTTTGAATGTCGGCAAAATGAAGTCCTGTTGTGGGCTCGTCCAAAATATAGAGGGTTTTTCCCGTGGATTTACGGGACAGCTCTTTTGCTAATTTAATTCTTTGCGCTTCACCCCCTGATAAAGAAACGGCCGACTGTCCCAGTTCAATATAACCCAAACCGACCCGACGTAAGAGCTCGCATTTTTCTTTAATCGTAGGAACAGCATTAAAAAACTCATACGCTTCATCTACCGTCATATTGAGCACATCCGCAATGGATTTATCTTTATACTTGATTTCCAATGTTTCCCGATTGTACCGCGTCCCTTTACACACGTCACATTTGACATACACATCTGGCAAAAAGTTCATTGAGATTTGTTTGACCCCGTCACCTTCACAGGCTTCACATCTGCCCCCCTTAACATTGAATGAAAAACGACCAGCTGTGTAACCTCTGGCTCTGGCTTCAGGCAAACCTGCATACCATGACCGAATAGGTTCAAACATCCCTGTATAAGTCGCGGGATTAGACCGTGGTGTACGCCCAATTGGGCTTTGGTCAATATCAATAATCTTATCAATAAAGGCCGCTCCTTTAATGGATTTACAAGGACCTGCGACTTCGTGAGTCTTCATCAATAAGTTATGTAAATTCTTAAATAGTGTTTCAATAATTAAAGAGGATTTTCCGCCCCCTGATACTCCTGTCACACAAGTCAATGTGCCCAGTGGAATATCTACGCTGATATTTTTTAGGTTATGCAGTGTTGCCCCTTCTATTCGTAAAAAATTGCCATTTCCCTTGCGCCGTTTTTTAGGGACTTGAATTTGACGCATCCCAGATAAGTATTGACCTGTCACAGAAACAGGATTATTTTCCACTTCTTTCGGTGTCCCTTTGGCGACCAATTTTCCCCCATGACGGCCGGCCTCGGGTCCAATGTCAATCAGGTAATCTGCTGCCCGCATCGTATCTTCATCATGCTCTACTACAATGACGGTATTTCCTAAGTCCCGCAGACGATTCAAGGTGGCTAACAATTTATCATTGTCTCGTTGATGCAAACCGATAGAGGGTTCATCCAACACATATAAAACACCTGTCAGTCCTGTACCGATTTGACTGGCCAGACGAATTCGTTGCGCTTCGCCCCCCGACAAAGTACCACTGATGCGGTCCAAAGGTAAATAACCCAAGCCCACATTATTTAGGAAAGTCAGACGTTCCACAATTTCTTTTAAAATCCGTTCAGCAATGGTGCGCTTTTCGGTGGAAAGTTTTTTAGGGAGTGCTTGAAACCAATCCAGTGCCACCGCAATCGAAAATCGGCTGACTTCACCAATGTTTTTTTTATCTAGCTTAACACATAAGGCCTCTGGTTTTAACCGAGCACCTCCACACGCTTCACAGGGGGTATTTAACATATATTTACTGATGTCCAGTCGTGATTCATTAGATTCCGTTTGTAAATAACGTCTTTCTAAATTAGGAATGACTCCTTCAAAAGAAACGCCTTTTTCGTGAACGCCGTATAAAATAGCCTGTTGTAGTTCTTCACCCAACTGATTCCATGGTTTATTTAAATCCAGTCCATATTTTCTGATTAAAGGATTCAGGGCATAAGTGTACCAATGTCCCATTTCACCCGAGCTGGTGGACCAAGGGGCAATTGCTCCACGTGCAATGGATAGTTCTTTACGGGGAACCACTAACTCTGGATTGATTGTTTGTTTGACACCTAATCCACCACATGCAGGACAAGCCCCTTCCGGATTATTAAAGGAAAACAAGCGAGGCTCTAGTTCAGGAATGGTAAAGCCCGAAACAGGACACGAAAACTTTGTGGAAAATAGTTTAGAAAAACTTTTATCTGGACTTTCGGCGCACATCAATCCATCCGCCAAAGCAACAGCTTTTTCAATCGAGGTCGCCAATCGTGATTGAACTTCTGGTCTGATAATCAATCGGTCAATCACAACAGAAATATCGTGCTTTTTATTTTTATCCAAACTGGGTGCTTCTTCTATCGCATACAACTGGCCATCCACTTGAACACGAGCATAGCCTTGCTTTTGCCAAGTGGTTAATTCCTTTTTATATTCGCCTTTGCGTCCCCGAACGACTGGAGCTAAAATCATCACTTTTGTTCCCTCTTCCAATTGAAGAAGAATATCCACCATTTGTGTTGTTGTCTGTGCTTCTATTGGCAGTCCGGTGGCAGGGGAATAAGGCGTTCCCGCTCGCGCCCACAACAAACGCATATAATCATAAATTTCAGTCACAGTCGCAACAGTGGAACGTGGATTATGGCTGGTTGTTTTTTGTTCAATGGAAATGGCAGGGGATAAGCCCTCTATTAAATCCACATCGGGCTTATTCTGTAAGTCCAAAAATTGACGTGCATAGGCAGATAAACTTTCCACATATCGCCTTTGTCCTTCGGCATAAATGGTATCAAAAGCAAGGGATGATTTGCCTGAACCCGATACCCCCGTAATCACAACCAACTGGTTTTTGGGAATATCAATATCTATGTTTTTCAGGTTATTTTGACGTGCACCACGAATTTTGATGAAGTCCATATTGCCTCCTTAAAATTGCACTATTATACCTTTTTTAACCCAAAAAATCAACAAATCTTTAGACTAGATTATTCTGGTAAAATAAACCCTTGCGTCTGCAATTCCCACAAATGAGCATACTTTCCTTTTTTCTTTAACAACTCGGCAGGCTTTCCTTCTTCAATAATCTTACCCTTTTGCATGACAATAATTCTGTCCATTTCACGCAAAGTGGATAAACGGTGAGCAATCGCAATAACCGTCTTTCCCTTCATTAAAGTCTTCAAGCTTTTTTGAATATGGATTTCTGATTCGCTGTCCAAGGCGGAAGTTGCCTCATCCAAAATCAAAATAGGTGCTTGTTTTAAAATCGCTCTGGCAATCGCAATCCGTTGACGTTGTCCACCTGATAATTTAATGCCTCTGTCCCCCACTAAAGTCTGATAGCCTTTTTCTGTTCTGGCAATAAATTCGTGTGCATAGGCCAAACGAGAAGCCCTCATGACTTGATTTTTGTTGGCTTTTGGATTGCCATAGGCGATATTTTCATATAAGGAACGATGGAATAAAGAAGTATCCTGAGGTACAAACGAAATGCTGGTGTGCAGGGAATCTTGTGTGACCGATCGAATGTCTTGCCCATCAATTAAAATCTGCCCGTCATTCACTTCATAAAAGCGTTGTAGCAAATTAATTAAACTGGATTTCCCCGACCCTGAAACACCCACTAAACCAATGCGTTCCCCGGGGTTAATTGTTAGATTAAACTTTTTGAAAACACCTGTTTTAGCACGATACCCGAAGTCCACATCTTTGAATTCTATTTGAGCTTTTTTAATTTTTAAAACTTTCGCATTCGGGGCATCTTGAATTTCATAGGGGGCAAAAATAGACTCTATTGCATTTTGTACACTTCCTGTTGTTCGACTCCACCCATTATAGGCAAACATGAAGTGGCGTAAATTTTCTACCATAGTGTTGACCAACAGTAAGGTCAAGACAATTTTACCGGCAGAAACGATTCCCCTTTGCCACAAAACCAAGGTAAGCCCAATCATACTTAAGCGAAAGGTTGTTACAGCCAATCCTTGAATAAATTGGATATTTTGATGTATTTTAATCAAATCAATCAATGCTTTTTTACGAATAGATAGAAAAGGTTTTAAAGTTTTTGCTTCAAATAAACGATTGGAAAATCCTTTGACGGTTAAAGCATTGGCAATAGTGTCCACAATACGTCCTGTAACATTTGCTCTTTTTTCTGAATGATCTTTAGAAATATCGCGTAATTTTTTTGCATACTTTTTAAAAATAAAATATAAAATAACTGACCAAAAAGTAAATAAAAGTCCACACATCCAGTTAATCCAAAACAACATGGAAAAGGTAATTAACGCACTGATAACAGGAATATAAAATTCAAATTCTAAAATTCCCAGCATATTGTCTAAATCGGTGGATAATTGCCCTGCACGAGAGGAGAGTTTTCCACTGGATTGATTGGCTAAAAATCTTGCTGAATGACCCATCAGGTATGAACTGACATCATTTTCCACTTGAGTAACCATCCAAGGTGTCGAGCGCAAATCATATTCAAATGCCCACCTTTTGAACAGAGTGAATAATAAATCCAACAAAAGCATCATTCCTAAAGTAGAAGCTAATGCTTTCCATACGAATTCTTTATTTTGGATAATGCTATTCAAAATATCCACAATATTGGAAAAATAATAAAGTGTTAATCTGGCACAAATGCTACTTAAACCCATTAACAGTAAAAAGCAAAAATTTTCTTTTTTCTTTTGGCGAACATAGTGCCATAAAAATTTTAAAGGCGTTGTAGGATATTGAGTCATCATTTTCCCCTAGAAAACATAGCGATATCCAGCATAGATTTGATGTGCTTCTGTTTCAATAGAGACATCATCTTTATTACCGTCTAGGTATTTTTCTTTACCAAAGCGGACATAACGATATCCTAAATCCAAGCTGGGGGCACGACTGATAGCCAAAGTAAAGCCTGCACCGACATTCCACATCATTTCATTGTTAGAGGCGTTGACATCAGGTTCTCCTTTTATGTCAGAACTATATGTGCCGATACCTGCATTAAAAAAAGGACGAAACATGGAACGCACAGGTACATCATAGTATCCTTGAAAGCTTATGCCATTGGCTTCATAGCTGATATTTCCATCTTTTTTATCAGGTCTTTTATAATCAGCCTTGGTGTTCATCATAATTTCGCCAGCCAAACGGACAGCCCCAAAGCGCCCGCCCAACGCCAAAGTTGAAACAAATGATGTATCATGTAGCATTTTTTCGTTGACTTTTGATCGCATGATGGAACCACCGGCGGTTAATCCTAAATACAGTCCGTTACGCAAAGCGGCCTCGGCTGGTAAAGAACCAATAAGTCCACAAATAAGAGCAAGTGAGAAAATTTTTTTGAACATTTTTATGTCCCCTTTCGTTGGTTTGATTTTATAAAAAGCTTTTTTGTTTTGCAAGTAAAAAATTCGTCTTTGACAAAAGTGTAAAAAGATGCTATAAAAAAAGAAAAGGAGAACCTTATGAAAAAAACGTCCCCCAAGAAACGTCTGACAAAAAGAATGTATGTCTATTTAGGTTTTGTTACAATGGCAACGGTCAGCCTATTTGCCAAGCCAATTAAACGTGGAGTGGGTGCTTTAAAACGGCGTTTAGCCAAGGCTTCAGATAAGAAAAATAAAACTCTGCGTAAAAATTTAAATCTGTTAAGTAATGAGGCATATAAAGAAGTTATTCATGATAGGGACGTTTCGTCATTCTGAGCGATAGCGAAGAATCTTATCACAACTTCCTGTCATCCTGAACGTCAGTGAAGGATCTCTGTCATTCTGAACGATAGCGAAGAATCTTAAAGAATCTTATTCTCAGGTCCTTCGGATTCCCTCAGGACGACAAAGTAAGCGTCATCCTGAACGTAAGAGAAGAATCTCATCACAACATCCTGTCATCCTGAACGTCAGTGAAGGATCTCTGTCATTCTGAGGACGATAGCGAAGAATCTTAAAGAATCTTACTCTCAGGTCCTTCGGATTCCCTCAGGACGACAAAGTAAGCGTCATCCTGAACGTCAGTGAAGGATCTTATCTCAATTTCCTGTCATCCTGAACGTCAGTGAAGGATCTTGCTTTATTTTATAATTATTTCATATAAATCATTCCATTCAGAATTAACTGACTCTATTAAATCTATTTTCTTTTGACGTAATTTTCCCTTTAATTCTTTTTCTCTTTTAATAGCGTTCTCAATGCAATCAAATTTTTCAAAGTAAACTAATTTAGTTAAATGATATTTTTGTGTAAAGCTATCTACAAACTTATTTTTATGTTGCCAAATACGTTTAACTAAATCACTGGTAACACCGATATATAAGGTTCCTTGTCTTTTGTTTGTTAAGATGTAAATATATCCTTGTTTCATAAATTTATTATATTCTTTTAAGAAATAAAAATCAACTTTTTGTCATCCTGTAATTTTCGACTTTCTTCTGTCATCCTGAACGTAAGAGAAGAATCTCATCACAACTTCCTGTCATCCTGAACGTAAGTGAAGGATCTTATCGCAACTTTTTATCGTTCTGAGCGATAGTCTGAAGAATCTTATTAAATAATTTTAATTTTTCTCTTGACAAGGCATTTTTTTATGTGTACTCTGTCCACAAAGGCATTTAAAAAAGGGGGAATTGTATGCATAAAAATCTCTTAAAAATTTTACTCTTGGGAACGATATTGGTGACAAGAAACGTTAACGCGGGGCTTTTTGAAAAGGTACCGTTTAAAGTTGGGGAAACAACAAATGCTATTACCCTAGGTGGAAAAGAACCAACAGTTATGGGTATAAATAGGAATTTTTTGGGAGTAGCTGAATCAGTAGACCTTCGGGGTCCAGATGGAAATGTTGTTACTTATGCACTAGACAGCGGTAATATTGGTCAATATATAGGTCTATCCGCAAAGTCATATCCTGCTCCTACATCCGTTCCTTCTACTACAGATATGACAGGTATGTTTGAGGGGGCGAAAAATACATTTTCTCCCATAGATGTTGAAACCATTCCTGCTGATTTATCGTCAGATACAGATATGACAGGTATGTTTGAGGGGGCGAAAAATACATTTTCTCCCTTAGATGTTGAAACCATTCCTGCTGCGTTACCATCAGATGTTCCAGCAAGCTCTATACCAGTTTCGACCTCTACTCCGACCATTTCTGCAGGTGGGGATATTGCTACTACAAGCGAAATTTTTGGTCCCAATGTTGTGTATGATGATACCGGAAAAATTGGTGATATAATTTCTTATGGAGGATCGGACTGGAAATATTCAGGAGAAGGTGTCTGGGATAAAATTCCGGGTTCTGTTGCACCAGGTGAGGCGGGTGTTTCTTCTGTTGCAGGTTCATCTGTAGTTACTGGTGGTGCAGGGGCAGTTTCTCTTTCTGGTGGGTCACCGGCACTTTCTTATGTTAATGGCTCGACTACTTATACATCTGTTACGGCAGGAACAAAAATTACTTTGCCTGATGGGAGTTCTTACACTGTGCAAGAAACTGATGTAGCTGTGCGTGGGGTAAGTGGTGGTAAGGATCTTCTTAGAATAGAGCATGCTAATGGAGATATGACTGCTATCAATATGCATAATGGTGATATGTATCACGCTACCCAAATTGATGGAATGACTACTGAATCATATGTGAATGGAGGTGGTCAAGAAATATCTAAAAGTGACTTTATGTCTAGAATGGATGCAGGGCAATCTTCTCCAGCCCCTTCGACTCCCTCTAACCCCTCTACCTCCGATGTGGGTGTTTCTGGTGGTAATGTTAATGCAAGTGCTGAAGGTGGCGCAGGTGCTGGTACAGGAGCTGGTGATGTAGGTGCAGGTGCTGAAGGTGGCGCAAGTGCTGGTACAGGTGGTGATGCAGGTGCGGGTGCTGAAGGTGGCGCTGGTACGGATAATTCTGCTTTTAATGCTAGTGATGTGTATGGGGAAAATTCACCAGAAGCAATAGGTTATGACAAAACTTTAGCAAACTATCAAGCTACTGCGGAATTTATGGCTAATCTTCCCGCCCGGGCGGCCGAATTAGCAGATGAGTTATTTGATAGTGCTGTAGAAACTGTAAAAAATCAATTGGGGGGCGATTTGTCGACCATTGGACCTACACAATATCAACAAATGGTTCAAGATGAGTTGGCAAGGCAGATTAACGAGCAATTGACAGAGGAGACAGTTAAAAAATATGGTGAAGACTTTGCAAAACAACAGGCGGACAAAATTGAAGAACAATCACAGCAAGCAGCCAAAGAAAAGGTAGCTGAAGCTTTGGCTATAAAAGTACTGACACAAAATGTGATTCAGTATGCGTTGGTTATTACGGAAGCTGTTTTGGCAAATGATATTGGTGATGCCACCAAGGAAGTGACTGTCAAGGGGGCTCAACCAATGCAAGATTCACAGGGGCAACAAGGAGATACGGCTGCTTTGAAGCCCTTAAATAAAGAAATGGCGGGTACAACTATTGCTGGGTCTGCCAATGCCTTAATTAATTTGTTAAATGTGGGGCAAATTGATCTCAGTTTACTCAGCACGGATTTTGAAAAAGCTGAACCAAAGAAAAAAATAAAAACGGTTGAAGCTTTGGTTGGTGAATCTGGGGCTGATGTACATGCAACGGGGCAAAAATCTTCTGGTACCAAAAATGCTGATGATTTGACGTCAGAACAAGAACGTGAAATTAAACGTCGTCGTGCATTGTTGTTGGGTGAATGGGCAACAGCCGCTACCCAAATTGGGGAAGGTTCAAATGCTATTTCAAAAGCTTTTTATGATCGTGCTAAAGCATTTGAATTGGCTGCAAATGCAGCTCAGGGAAGCTTGGGTGGTATTACGGCCATTGCTGATACAGATCGTTTTGTTTTGTTCGAAATAACTCGAGGGGCGGCTTTGTCTGCGGTAGAATTAGGTTTGCAAGGGGCATCTAATTTAAATCTTCTAGAAGAGGCAGTCAGTGATGATTCTGATGATGATTCTAAGTCAGATGAAACAAAGTCGTAATGTGGGGATCCAAAGATGAAAGGATGTTTTATGAGACAGTTTAAAAAAACGTTGATGATTGGTGTGGTGACATCAATGCTGATGACATCAACATCTGGGATGGCTGGTGGTTCTTGGTTGAGTGCGGGGCTTTCTTCGGTGGGTTTGATTTACAGTGGTTTGATGACCTTTATGAATGGTGGAATAACAGTTTGGATGGAGGCGACTAATGTTGATGCGGCACAATTGACTGCAGAAACAGCACTTGTGTTTCAGATGACTAATGTGAAAGATAAGTGGGAACCAGAACCAGCAAAAGAGTATGAGAAGGCTGCCCAAAGTAATGGTGCTGGCAGTGGTGGTAATGGACCTAAACCTACTTATAGTTCTAATCTTCAGATATTTCCATTTAAGGTGGCTTCACTTCAAAATGTTGGCATAGAATCTGTTGATGTGGGGTCAGAATTGTCGGATATTTCTTCCACAGAAACACGTTCTGAAATTTTAGAAAAATTGGCCTGGTTACAGGAAAAAGGTTCCACAACAGATTCTTCTGAAAAAAAAGGTAAAAAATCTGGTGCGGGTTCTTGTTCAGCCTCTTATTCCGTTTGTTTAAGAGACATGAATACAGAAGAAGAAATGGCGGTTTCTTCTTTACAAGAGGTGAATAAACAAAATTATGGAACAGCAGGAATTGCCCATGCTGAATTGGGATTGAAATCTGTTCAACAAGCAATCGCTAATGATGGGGACAGTTCTATTGGAAAAGGGGGAGTTTCTTCTTCTTCGGAAAATGTTACATTACCACCAGGGACAAAAAAAGATGTTCAAGATTTAAGTGAACTGATTGGTACTGGGGCAAATACGGTGGCCGCCATGAAAATAGTGGTTTTAATGAATTTGGAATTGGCTCAACGTTTGAATCAGGGAAATATGATGCAGGGATCTGCTTTGACAATAGAAGCATCTCGTGCTTTCTCTGATACGTCGGCGATTACGGATTAAGGAGGATAACATGAAAAAACAAAAATTGTTGACTCTCAGTGCAATTGGTTTGATCGGTTTTTCATCTGTGTCAGTACGGGGGGGGATGTTTATTCCTTCTATGACTTTTGCAGAGATGTGGCCTGGTATATCTGTTATGACGCCAAGCTTACATTTTTGTGCAGATCTTGTATCATGTACTGCAGCTACAGCATTACCAGATGTCCCATATATCGTAACTATATGGTTTGATCCAGGGATGCTTGCTGCAACGTTGTTAGAAAATGGTGTAACCGCTTTGCAAGGAGATCGAACAGTTGATGCCTCTAATGCAATTAAAAAATTAGAAGAAGCCTTAAAAGGTGGGTCTTGTGGTGGTGATAAAGGAAGCGATGATACTTCTGGAGATGATAGAGAAGC
>JAZLIX010000045.1:0-5641 GCA_045617605.1 Alphaproteobacteria bacterium
AAGATGTTGTTTGAAAAATTGAACACAATTTATCCCCAAAAATCAAATGAATTGATGGGAAACTTAAGAATGATGCATTTTTCTTCTCGTCGTCCTTTAAAACAAGATTTTGGTTCTAAACACTTTCATATCATTGCACAAAATGATGGTCAATTTGCTGATTCGGGGGTGTTGGAACAAGATAATTTACATATGCAAATTCATATGGGTAAAATCGATTCATCTTCAATGTTATTACCTATAAAAAAACAAGAAGAAATTTTGGTCGTAAAAAAAGTAGATGTTGTTCCATCGGATAATCCAGATATTGATGAGGTTCATAGTGGAATACTTGGTGTTTTTTCAAGTCAGGATAAGGAAAAAACACAAGATAATTTGACATCGATAAAATTTACTCAAAAATTATTTCGCTATTTTGTGGAACATCCTGAAGATTCTAGGGAACTTAGAGATATTTTAAAAGATCAAAATTCTTCTTTTGTATCTGAACAAGAACAAATAGGAAAAGTATTTTTACAAAAAGTAAAAGACAGAGAAAAAATCAATAGAGGATTACTAACAATTTTATCAAATGCAAGTGTGAATTTTTCTGGGGTAAAGACTTTGGATAAAGAAGTTTTGTTTGAAAGAAATGATGAAGGAAAATTTCTTTATAATCAATTACTAGAAAATTATAAACAGACAGGTAATTCTCAGTCATTAATATCTTGCTTAAAAAATATCTATGCAGGTGAATATTCATTAGATTCCTCTGTCATAGATACGGGGCGTTTACTATCTCTTCAAAAGAAAGATTGGAATTTATTTCACGCTTATGGTCCTTTTGGTAATTATGGACAAGAGGATAAGATTTTACATGTTTTACAAATGATTTCTCCTGAAAATTTGACTGAAATTCTACCTGAGATGACATTAAAAATCGATCCAGAATTGAGAAAAAAAAGCACTTATCCTGAAACATGCCTTTCGGATTATCCACAAGCGATTCACCAATTAATCGTTTTATCAAAAAAAATTAAAAATAGTAGTAAAAGAGTCAAAGTGGAGAATTTTATTCGCAAGGCGGTTATGGATATTTCCTCTAGGGGTTCATATAAAAATTTACTTAAAATGTCGTCCATTTCTGAAAGAAAAGAAATTAAAGCTTATCTTTCTGAAAAACGGTCTCAAAAAGCTGATAGTATCATACAATTAATGCGATCTAGAGATAAAAAATCACCAAAAGCACGATTAAAAGAAATTTTAACATTCAATCGTTATACAGCTAATCAATTTGGAATAGATGGGTTTAATCTCTATCAAGAAGAAAAAAGACACAACCCTGATTTAAAATATAATGATTTTTTAAAAAAACATAGACCGGGGAGATGAATAAAAAGTTCCCAGTATGCACAGAACTTCCCACCAAATTGGACAAGTCTCTAAAAATAGCGACTTTTTCTTTTATTTTCAATTACTTATACTGGTTCGAACCGATACAACTTCAAAAACTGCTTTTTCTTGTTAGGTTCGAACTCACTTTATTGATAAGTATTGATTTTATTTTTGATTTATGATTTAATCACAATATTGGAAATGGATATTATCATTAAATTAAAAATTAAGGAGATATAATGAAGAAAATTTTAACTTTTATTTTAATTTTTATTTCCGTACCATGTATAGCTGGAGAATATACACGTAATTTTTTACAAATTGTATTAAATAATATGCAAGAAAATTATCAACATAGTATTGGTGTTCCTCTTGGACGTTATGTATTATACGTAGATAAAGAAGGGAAAAGAGAAGCGGTCTATGATACAAAAAATGGTGGTAATTTAGTTACAGATCCAGTCAATCAGGGAAGCTATAATTATTTTCCTTACCAACAAGGAATCAAACATTTTCTTTACGATAGCTTTGTTTGGCTCAATATAGGAAATTCAGATAACGATACTTCTTCCTACCATGATCGCTTAATGGCCTGGATTGATGATTTTGCAGTTTCCTTTGAAAAAGTTTGTCGAGTAAATCCTTCCTTATTAAGGGTAGGAAGAGATAAATTTGAAGAAGATACAATTTTTGCGAACACAATGGAAACAATTTTTAAATCAATATTATTGGACACACATTTAGAAAATACCTTATCATCTAATCCTTGTATTTTATTTGATAATTTTAAAAATGGTAACCAAGATGGATTGTTATACCTTAGAGAGGCTTTGATTGAAAATTTTAAAACAGGTCCTTTAACCCCTAAAGAGGTAGATGAACTTTATTACTCTAAAATGCCTCAGCCTGAGGAATTTAAAAATTAAGACTAAGTTCCCATTAAGCACAACATCCCCTACCATTAGGAAAAAGTCGTCTGAAAAGGCGACTTTTTTCTTTTATTTTATTGATAGGTATTGATTTCTGTTTATCGCGAAAAATTAAAACACTTGACAAATATTAAAACGGTGATAAAATAATGTATATCAAAGGAAAAATAAACTATGAAAAAGATTGATTTTAAAATTAAAATTCCTGACAAAAAAAGACGAATCTATGCTAGATGGACATATGACGAATCTAAAGTTAAAGAAGGTATTAAGCAACCCTTGGTGGTATTTTGCACCGGCTTCAACTCAAATATTGAAAAAAATTCACATACCAATCTAGTACACTTTTTTAACCAACAGGGTTTTTCTACCCTTCAATTTAATTTTTGTGGCCATGGCAAGGGTGTTTTTAAAAGCGATGGAAGTTTAAATGAAGTCACCTTAACTACTGGAATTGAAGATTTGACTGCTGTGTGGAATTATACTCGCAATCATTTGTCTGCGACAACAGATATCGAACATATGTTTATCCATGCTAATAGCTATGGCGCATTAGTTTCGCTTTTGGCGGTGGAATCAGGGAAAATACAGCCCCAAAGTATGGTTTTGGTATCCCCCTTTTCATTTGATAAATTTCGACCATACATTCTGCCAATAAGCATGATAAGTAAAATTTTTCCAAACTTTGTTCACAAGGTTACCGGATTACCTATTTCAGATGCCATGGTTCAAGATATACAAAAAAATCACCGTCATTTCTTAGAAAATATTAACTTAGGTAAAACACCTGTTTACTTTTTTATTGGGTCTGATGACCCTGTAGCGGACCCAAAGACCATAGAAAAATGGTGGAATATAATAAATAAGACGCAAAAAAATAGCTCAGATTTTATTGGTGGATGGCAGGCACATTTAGGAATCTATAGAGGAGCAAAACATTTTATTTTACCCAAAGGGGTACAAAGAGACATCAATAGAAGGAGTTTGGAATATTTTAATGGCTATCGGAACTTGAGAAAAGAACAGAACCGGTAGTATACCCCCATTTTACTTTACAAATCTGAAGTCCTCTGAAAAGGCGACTTATTTTTCTTTGTGTTTAAATTGGGCTTTGTATAAAGTGGCATAAGCACCATTTTGAGCCAGCAGTTCTTCGTGTGTTCCTGACTCTGCAATTTGACCTTCATTGATCACCACAATCTTATCCGCATTTTGAACGGTGGACAAACGATGCGCAATCACCAAAACTGTTCTGTCTTTCATCAGGTTATCAATCGCCTGTTGCACAATGGCTTCAGACTTGTTATCCAGCGCAGAAGTCGCTTCATCCAAAATGACGATTGGGGCATTTTTCAGGAACGCCCGTGCAATCACCACACGTTGTTTTTGACCGCCTGACAGCAACATCCCACGCTCACCGATATTCGTATCAAGGCCATTTTCTAAATCCCCGATAAAGTCATCCAAGCAAGCCATATGGACAGCCCGTTCCACTTCCTTGTCAGTTGCATCAAACTTACCCAGCATAATGTTATCCCGAATAGTTCCTGAAAACAGGAAATTATCCTGAAAAACAACAGCGATATTATCACGCAAAGACTTTAAAGTAATATCCCGAATATCAACGCCATCCATTTTGACAGCCCCGCTGGAGACTTCATAAAATCTGGGAATCAAATTGACTGTGGTTGTTTTACCGCCACCGGAATTGCCCACAAAGGCGACCGTTTTTCCTTTGGGGATTGTCAAAGAGATATTTTGTAAAACTGGCGTTTCAGGATTATAACAAAAGGACACATCTTGGAAAGTAATTTCTTTATGCAACCCTTTCATGACTTTAGCATCCTTTTTATCCTTAATGCTAATAGGCCTATCTAAAATTTCAAAAATACGCTCAACCGCCATAAATGACAATTGCACTTGGTTAAAGTTCTTCCCGATATTTTTAACTGGGGTATAAAGCATCAACAGTGCCGTCATAAAGGAAACAAAATCACCAGCAGTCATTGTTTTGCTGGTAATCAAATAACTTCCATACCAAATAGAGCCTGCCATTCCAACAGAAATAACAATGTGCATCATCGGGGAAAGCCATGCTGTTCTTTGGGTATTTTTAATACCTAGTTTAAAACCTTGAACCAACAAATCCCAAAAGCGTTTTTTCTGATAATCTTGTAAATTATACGAGGCAATTGTTTTTGATCCTGCATATGTTTCATTAAAAACTGTCAACGTATCCGATCCAACAATAATAGACCGTTTAACAACATCCTTAATCATTTTACGAATTTTCATTAAAGGGTACAAAGCCCCGCCTAATACCACAATAGCAATAATGGCCAGTTGCCATGACGTATAAAACAAAACGCCGATTAAAGTAATAGATGAAAAAATACGTGTCACAAAAACTTTAACATTAGACAGTAACCCTGAACAAGCCGTCGTTGCATCCCCATTAAAACGAACCAACACTTCACCTGAAGAAGACTTATCCAAAAAACTCTGTTCAATTGCTAACAACTTGGCATACATCTTTTTTTGCAATTCCATTGTAATTTTGCCACCTGTCCAGGTATTCAGGTAAGCAGATCCGTAGTCCAACAAAGCTTGGATAATTGTAAAAGCAACAATCAAAAGGGGAATAACATAAAGCGGAAGTCCCCAAGGAGTTGCCCCTCCCTTATCCATAATCACTGTATCCATAAAAGGTTTCAGTGCAAGTGCAATCACTGCATCCAATGATCCAATAGGAATAGTAATCAAAAGCGACATCAATGCCCGAAACCAAAAAGGACGTATAAAAGGCCACATCCGTTTATAGTTCTTTACAAAACGAATTTCCTGATATTTTTTAAAAAAAGAACCCATTTATTTTCTCCTGTTGACATTTCTATTTTATCAGACTTTTTTTCTAAGGTCAAGTTTAGCTCTTGTCTTTTCATAAAAAAAGATGTATTCTACCCATGAAAGGAATTTTGATGCAGGTTTTTGCAGACGGAAAAAAATCGTTAACGGGTTTTACGTGGGAAGTGTCAACTCCAGAAGAGTCGAACGTCTTGACTTTGGAGCAAAAAACAGGGCTTTCCAATCTACTTGCTCGTTTAATGGTGGAGCGAGGTATTACCCCTGAAACAGTGGAAACATTTTTACATCCTACCTTACGTAATGATTTACCTAATCCCAACACCTTAAAAGATATGGAAAAAGCCGCAAAACGGGTAGCTTTGGCCATTATGCTGGGGGAACCTATTGGTATTATGGGGGACTATGATGTGGATGGGGCAACCTCAACAGCCACTTTAAAGATATTTTTAGAGACCTTAGGGGTTAAAGTTTTT
>JAZLIX010000046.1:0-16427 GCA_045617605.1 Alphaproteobacteria bacterium
AGATGGCGAGGAAAAACTCAATAAAGAAAATGTTAAGTTAGCCTTAGGACTGTTAAAACGCTTAGAGAAAGGCTCTAACGATGGAGATTCTGGTCGTCGTAGAGATGATCGAGGACGCTGATAAATTTTTTAAGGGGGATAAATGAAAAGGCTGTTAAAAGCTATTTTGTGGATTGGATGTTATGGGGGGGCTTGTTGGATTGGCATTAAAGCCAAATTGGGCTTTGACATCTTATCACAAAAACACTGGCAAATGCTGTTTGATAAGTCTGTTCACGCCCAATGGCCAGCCGAAATGGCCAATAAAAAGTTGGTTTGTAAAATTTTATTGCTTTTCATTATCGTTGGTATTATTGGACTTTCTGTTGTTACAAAGAAAAAGAAAAAGCGTATTCCTGTGGTCAAAGGAGAATTGCCCGAAAAAGGGGATATGCGCCCATCATTTATGCCTTCACAAGGAAAAGTGTCAAATATGCCCCTCCCCCCTTTACCTCAACAAACAACCTCATCTGCCTCGGCACCTAGCCCGAATATGAGTCCGATAACAGAGGCTATTCATCAACTGACAGAAACAGCAAAACAATTTAGTGTAAGTGTTTTTCCTCACGTCAAATTAGAAAACACCTTTACACAATTAGTGGTCTCAGATGATGCGACAGCTCTATTACTTAAAATTTTGCCTCAATCAGGTGTTTGGCAAGTACAACAAAATAATTCCCCCGAAGAAAGTTTATGGTCAATTGGAGAAGAACAACCAACCCCTATTTTAAAAGATATCATCCTAAGTACAGCAACTTTATCAAAACTGGAACCAGAAGCAAATGCTGTCAGTGTCGTTATTTTATCAAATGGGACTTTACAAAATCCAACTGAAATAAAACAATACTTGTCCCAAAAAGGGATTAGAATTGCCACCTTAAATACACAAGAAAATCCCGATATTCCTAAATGGAATGAATTATTAGCTGAATTTTATCCACCCAAAGAAAGTGAGGAAAAAAATGAAAGAAACACAGATTCACAAAACATCTAAAATGATTGCTGGATTAGGGCCTATTGGCAACCTGCCTGCTAGTGGCACATGGGGATCATTGGTAGCTTTACCTTTTGCTTGGATATTGATTGGAAGTTTTTGGCTTCCATTATTGGCTGTTTTATCTTTTATAATTGGTATTTTAATGATTCGCCCTTTGATTGCAAAAAGTAAAGAAAAAGATCCAAGTTTTGTAATTATTGATGAATTAATGGGTCAATTAGTGGTATTTTGCTTTATTCCGAAAGAAGCTATGACACCTGTGATTCTGATTTTTGGATTTTTATTTTTCCGTTTGTTTGATATTTTAAAACCATGGCCTGCCAGTTTCTTTGATAAAAAGGTACACACAAGTTTTGGCGTAATGATGGATGATTTTGTAGCCGCACTTTATACAATGATTTCACTTGCTTTTATGGTAATAATCAGCTATAAAATATAACATAATAAAAGAAAGGATAAAAAATGGATATCAATCATTTTAAACATATTGCCGAATTATATGCAAAAGCTAAAGGTTATGAACTAACGCCCTTTGCTGATAAAATTATGAATCGCTGTTTAAATGCGTGTAATGGCTGTTGTCCTTGTGATATGTCCAGAGGTTTCTGCCCTTGCAAAGAACATGTACAAGAAGTAGAAGAACTGGGACATTGCCACTGCAATTTATTCAAGAAAAAAGATTAATTCTTTTTTCGTTGTAAAAGCTTGATACCGATTTCTAAAGTCTTTTGACGCAAGGAATTGTCCGATATGGCGTTAACTTTTTCAAGAAGTGGTTTTAATTCCTGTTCTGATAGAGGCCAGTCAGGTTCTAGTTCTGATGTATGATTAGGCAGATGAATCCCCCCCTGCTCTATTTTAAGGTTAGAAATAGCGGGATAACCAAAATAGGTATTGACCTTTTCCATAATACGTCCTTTTTGGTGCTCCAATAAAAGAGCAAAAGCTCCTCCTGCTGTTCGTACATGTAGCGTTCCATTCATACGATCTTTAGCTGGAAAGGTCAACTTAATGGGTTTTACACCTTGAGCCAAATCAAGCCCAATAATTTCGGACCAATGGCTGATCAATTCCACTTGAGAAAAACCATGCTGTCCCAACAAAGGACGAGCCAGTTTTTGGACCTCCCGTGTCAAAGAATCTAATCCTTCATAAGTACGGGAACGCGGGCTTTGAGGGAACTCACATTTTTCGGTCATCTTTGTATTTTTCCTGAAAATCTGCCACAAAATCAGCCATTTTATCTTGTTCAATTGCTTGACGAATCTGAGCCATCAAATTTTGATAAAAACGCAAATTATGCTCAGTCATCAACATCGCCCCCAAAATTTCGCCACAACGGAACAGATGATGTAAATACCCACGTGTATAGTGCGTACAAGCGGGGCAATCGCAACTGGCATCTAATGGAGAATGATCATCTTGATAACAAGAATTACGAATATTCAAGACACCATGGCTGGTAAAGGCTTGGCCTGTTCGCCCTGAGCGAGAGGGCATCACGCAATCAAACATATCAATTCCCCGAGCCACTGCCCCCACAATATCACTGGGTCGTCCAACCCCCATTAAATAATGTGGCTTATCGTCAGGAAGTTCTGGGACTGTATAATCCAGCACTTCAAACATTTTTTCTTGACCTTCACCGACAGCCAAGCCCCCCACTGCATACCCATCAAAACCAATTTTTTTCAAGGCTTCCACTGATTCAAGACGTAAATCTTTGACCATACCGCCCTGCACTATTCCAAATAACCCATAACCATCACGATCTTTAAAAGCCTCTTTAGAACGCTGGGCCCAGCGCATAGAACGATGCATAGAGTCCGCCACTTTTTTATCTGGGGACGGATAAGGTAAGCATTCATCAAAGGCCATGGAAATATCTGAATCCAGAAAGTGTTGAATTTCAATAGACCTTTCTGGCGTTAATTCAAACTTTTCACCAGAGAGGTGTGATTGAAAAGTAGCCCCTTTTTCTGTAATTTTACGCAATCCAGATAGGCTCATAACCTGAAAACCACCACTGTCAGTCAAAATAGGACCTTGCCAATTCATAAACTGATGCAGGCCACCAAAAGAAGCTACCCGTTCTGCAGAAGGGCGCAACATCAAATGATAAGTATTCCCCAAGACAATTTGAGTCCCTGTACGTTGAATAGCATCCACCGACATAGCTTTGACAGTACCTGCCGTCCCAACTGCCATAAACGTAGGAAGTTCAACAGTTCCATGAGCTGTAATCAATTGACTACGACGGGCTTTTCCAGAGTTTGAAATTTTTTTAAATTTTAACATAGACAAACACTTCTTTCTGTGGTAGAATAATTTGAAGTTATTATATCACAAAAAAAAGGATAATTCAAATGGAAAGCATACAACCTGTTGGACAAGAGGAAACACCTGAAGAACGTCAAGCAAAAATTGAACGCTTAAATAAGCAATTAGAAAAACAGAATAGAAAAGAAAAATCTGGTTGGTTTGGTTTAATAATGGCCGTTGTTGCGGCTTTAGCCATTCGTTCTTTGGCCTTTGAACCCTATAACATTCCATCCAGTTCTATGGTACCAACTTTGCTAATTGGAGATTATCTATTTATTACTAAGTTTGATTATGGGTATTCGCGACACTCTTTCCCATTTTCCTTACCCATCATTCCCAAAGGACGAACATTTTATGTGCAACCTGAACGGGGGGACATTGTTGTTTTTAAAAAACCTCCTGAAGATAAAACAGATTATATTAAGCGGATTATCGGTATTCCTGGAGATACCATTCAAGTTAAAAATGGACGTTTATACATTAACAATCTGATTGTTCCCAGAGAAGATCAAGGACAAGAATACTGGGATACCGAAGCAGGTCGACAACTGTATACCCGATACATTGAAACTTTACCCAACGGGGTAAGCCACACAATTTATGAACTGACAGACAATAACACCTACGATGAAACAGATCCTGTAGTTGTTCCTGAAGATTATTTCTTCATGATGGGAGACAACCGAGATAACTCTTTAGACAGTCGTTATTTTGGATTAGTTCCTGCTGAAAATTTAGAAGGAAAAGCAAGACTGATCTTTTATTCCACAAATGGCGATGGTTGGTTTTTCCAATTTTGGCGTTGGAGTGAATTTTTAAGATTAGAGCGTTTTTTTACAGATATTAAATAAGGACTTACAATGGAAAAAACAGAAAAAGTAGTAGACACTTTAAGAAAAAAATTTAATCATCCTGAATTGTTCGATTTGGCCATTCAAGTCCCCAAAGAAGGTCAAAAAGCAGGTTATGAACGATTAGAATTTTTAGGAGATCGAGTTGTCGGATTGATTGTTTCAGAAATGTTATATAAAAGCTTTCCAAATGAGGAGGAAGGCGATTTGGCCAAACGTTTTGTTGTGTTAGTGTGTGCAAAAACATTGGCTAAAATCGCGACTCTTTGGGGAATAGATGACATTATCCGTAAAGAAAACAAACAACTGCGTCACAATAAAAACACTTTAGCAGATTTATGTGAAGCAATAATGGGGGCTCTTTATTTAGATCAAGGACTAGAGGCAGTTAAGGAAGCAATGTATCCCACATGGGAACCTTTAATGATGTCCTACGAACATGCTCCACAGGATTACAAGTCAAAATTACAAGAATGGACACAGAAAAATTTTCAAGTTTTGCCTGTCTATCAATTATTGGAAAAAACAGGATTGGCTCATATGCCAGAATTCACTGTTTCAGTAGATGCTGGCCCCTATCACAAATTAGCAAAAGGTTCATCTATCAAACAAGCAGAACAAATTGCCGCAGAACAAATTTTAAAGGAAATCAATGCCAGTATCAGCTAAACATTTCGCTTTTGTCGCCATTTTAGGATCCACTAATGCAGGAAAATCAACTCTTGTCAATCGCTTAGTGGGTCAAAAAGTCAGTATTGTTTCCCCAAAAGTTCAGACAACTCGTTCCAGAATTCGTGCTTTAATCAACGAAGGAAATACCCAGTTAGCATTAACAGATACACCTGGAATATTTCATCCACATAGACGTTTGGATCGAGCAATGGTGGCTTCAGCGTGGACAGAGGTCGATGAATCCGATAAATGTTTATTAGTATTAGATGCTAAAAAAGGGCTGACGGATGAGGAAAATAAAATCATCCAAAAATTACAAACAAATAAAACTACTTTCGTGATCGCTGTCAACAAAATTGATGCGGTCAAAACTGAAAAATTAGCTGTTTTATTAGAAAAATTAAACGGCTTAAAAGGTGTGGAAAGTGTCTTTTGTATTTCAGCCTTAAATGGTGAAAATGTACAAGACTTGAAAAAACATTTGATTGAATCGGCCCCTAAAGGGGAATGGATGTTCCCTGAAGGAATTATTTCGGATTTACCAGAAAGTTTATTTTGTGCCGAAATTACTCGGGAAAAGTTATTTATGTATTTAAGACAAGAGCTTCCCTATCAACTGACTGTGGAAACAATGAGCTTTAAACGTGGGAAAAATGGCTTGACGATTGAGCAAAATATCATTGTATCAAAAGTAGCTCATCGCCCTATTATTTTAGGAAACAAAGGGGCTATGATTAAAAAAATCGGTGAAGCTGCCCGTAAAGAAATAATGCGACAACTGGGATGCCCTGTTCGATTATTCCTGTTTGTTCAAGTCAAAGAAAACTGGGATGAAGATAAAGCCCGTTTTCAAAAATGGGGATTAGATTTTAATGCCTGAATTTAAAACAGAAAATGCAATCGTTTTAGGGGCAAAGGCATTGGGTGAAAATGCCTTTGTTTTATCTTTACTGACAAAAGAAAATGGGCGTCATTTAGGGGTATTGAAGCGAAAAATTCCCCCTCAAATCGGCGATATTGTTCAAGCACGTTGGTCAGCAAGGTTACCAGAACAAATGGGGACTTTTTACATTGAAAATCTACATACAACAGCAGCCCCGTTTTTAGATGATATTGGACGTTTAAACTGCTTGAGCTCATTATGTGAATTATTAAATACAACCTTACCAGAAAGACAATCTTTTAAAAAACTATATGAAAAAGTTTTATTATTTTTAAATAACTTAGAAGATGAAAATTATCTAACACATTATGTATTTTTGGAAGTGGATTTACTGTCAGCTTTGGGATTTGCATTAGACTTATCAGAATGTGCTGGGGGTGGGGATAGTCATGACTTGGCCTATGTTTCCCCAAAAACAGGGCGAGCTGTCAGTTATGAAAAAGGACGCCCCTATCATAACCAACTATTACCCCTGCCCCGTTTTTTATGGCAAAATACAGAAGCTTCGAAAGAGGACATTCAAGTCGCCTTACATCTAACCGGTTATTTTTTAAGGCAACATACCATTCATGGTACTTTGCCACACAATCGTGAATTTTTAAAATAGTCCTTGACGAAGCAGTCAAATTTACATTATAATAAAGAAAAAGGAGTTTAAAATGAAACAAGATAAATCCATTCAATTAGCACATCATTTACACCATTTGGAAGAATTGTTGGAAGTTGCCGAAAATCCAAAACTTTTATGGGAAGAAATGCAAATTTTAGGTAAAAAAGCTTTTGATTTACAAGAAAAAATGGAAGCAGAAATCAATGAATTAGAAGAAGAATTAAAAGAAGTATCCGCCATTCAAACTGTGTTTGAAACCCGAGAAAAAATGTGGGATATTATGAGCCAGCTGGCTATGGCAGAATTAAAGTTGAAAGAAAAGACTTTAACAAAAGCTCCCAAAAAATGTTGTCATAAAGACGAACACAAAGACTGTTGTTGCCATAATGAAGAACATCGTGAAGGATGTTGCTCTCATCAAGGGGAACATAAGTGTTGCTCTAAAAAGGAGAAAAAATGCAAAAAGAAATAAATAAAATTTCCTTTGAAGAGGCCTTGAAAGAACTGGAATCTATTGTTCAAAAATTAGAATCCGGGCAAGTAAAGTTAGAAGAAGCCGTTGAAGCCTATGAAAAAGGCGTTCAAATGCAAAAAATTTGTGAAGAAAAATTAAAAGAAGCCCAAATGAAAGTCGAAAAATTGATTTTAGATAAAGAAGGAAATCCCACAGGAAAGGAGCCTTTAGATGCAACAGCTGAAAAATAAATTAGCAGAAGTACGTATTTTATTAGATGAATCTTTTGATAAAAAATTGACTTTACCCGAAGGTAAAGAAAAACGTTTAGTGGAAGCTATGCGCTATTCAGCCATTGGAGGGGGAAAAGCCTTTAGGGCTTTTTTAGTTTTAACTGTTGGGGAAATGATAGGCTTAAAAAAGGAATCTGCTCTGCAGATTGCCACGGCCTTGGAAATGGTACATACATTTTCATTGATTCACGATGATTTGCCAGCCATGGATAACGATACCATGCGTCGTGGCAAACCCACCAATCATATACAATTTGACGAAGCAACCGCTATTTTAGCAGGGGATGCCCTATTGGCTAATGCCTTTGAAGTTTTAAGTGATGAAACTACAGAAATTGTTCCAGAACTTCGTTGCAAGCTCATCAACTTTTTGGCTAAAATGACAGGTAAAATCGGCATGTGTGGTGGTCAAATGTTGGATTTAATCGGTGAAAAAGAAAGCTTAAATTTAGAAGAAATTACACGTTTACAAAGTAAAAAAACGGGGGCATTGTTGCGTTTTGCCGTTTTGGCTTCTGCTGTTGTAGCTGGAGCAGATGAATCTCAACAAAAAGCCCTGACAAAATATGCGAATAATATTGGTCTGATGTTCCAGATGACAGATGATATTTTGGATATTGAAGGTGATGAAAAATTGATGGGTAAAACTTTAGGAAAAGACAAAACGGAATCCAAATCCACGTTTGTCACTTTACTGGGATTAGAAGCAACCAGAAAAAAGGCTTATGAATTGGGTGAAGAGGCTAAAAAAGCTTTAGAAATTTTTGGTGAAAAAGCAACCTTTTTATGTAAAGCCAGTGATTTTATTTTAGAAAGGAAAAACTAAATGGCTCTTCTGAATAAAAAAGAAGTAGAAAAATTTTGTGAGGCTTTACACACTATGTATCCAAATCCCAAATGTGAACTGTTTTGGGAAAATCCGTGGCAATTAATTATGGCAATCATTTTATCGGCACAATCCACTGATAAAAATGTTAATCGGGTAACACTGGAATTATTTAAAGTTGTCCCCACTCCACAAAAAGCAGTAGAGTTGGGCGAAGATGGGGTACGTCCTTTTGTTAAATCTATCAATTATTTCAACAACAAAACACATTCCATTGTGGCGTTGGCTGAAAAACTTTTAACTGATTTCAATGGAAAGTTACCCACCGACTTTGATACTTTAGTTACATTGCCAGGGATTGGACGTAAAACCGCCAGTGTCTTTTTAAATGTAGCCTATCATAAGCCCTATATTGGTGTTGATACACACGTATTTCGGTTAGCTCATAGGTTAAAATTATGTACAGGGAAAACACCCGCAGAAGTCCAAGAAAAATTAGAAAAAATTATTCCAGAAAAATATAAAGATGCTTTTGCTTTGGCTTTGGTGTTATTGGGACGCTATATTTGTCAAGCACGAAAGCCCAAGTGTAAAGAGTGCCCGTTATGGGATATTTGTCAAGCAGATGAAAAGGAAAAAAGATAAATGAAAAAATGGGGGATTTTTATTGGGGGACTAGTTGTCAGTTTCGTTTTTGGTGCTGTTGCCCAAAGTGATATGAGTTCTTTATTTTCTAGTAACAACGAAAATATTGTTTATTCTGGGGAGGCAAAAGATTATACAGGTTCCCCTTTTGTTTATATTGAAGGAATTTCTGACAAACCTCGTCCCAAAAATTGGAGAGATGAACTGAAAATAAAATTATTTGGATCAATGGAAATTCCACAAAAAGAAGCTATAAAACCCTTACCACCACTGGAACAAACAAATGTTCAAAACTCTGTCAAAATTAATGGGGTCTTTGGCAAAGAAAAAGAAGTCGCCTTTGTACCACACACCAGTGATTGGAACTTTATTATTCAAGTACTAAATGATGAAGATATTTTAGTACAAGAAGAAATTCAATTTATAAAAACAGCTGATACTCCTACCCCCGTACGAGATTGGGCAAAACAAAATTTAACTTTAATCAGCACCCACATCAATGGACAAGAAATTTCTTTAAAATTGCAAGAAGAGCAAAACGCCCTACGATTAAATTTTCCAGAACTAGAAACTGGCGTTCATAAAATTCGACTAAAGTATCTGATTCAAAAAGCGGGCATTTTTAGAAAAAAAACAGCTAATCTAACAATCCCGTTAACCCAGATGGGATGGACTTTACCAACAGCATCCTTAAATGGTGTTATTCTATTTCCCACAAAAATGAAAGGGATTAAAACACAATTTTTATTAGGAAAAAATCATCAAGAAATCAAAGAGGCTTTTGAAGTTATACAAGATAGTTGGGGAAGCATATTTTTCCGTTCAACTCATTTAATGCCTGCCCATTCCATTGTTCAACTGAACTTGGATTTAGAATTTGATTCTTTTGTTAAAAAGGGAATTTGGGAAAAAATAACCGAATCAACTTCCTTTTTGATTTTTATCACTTCCTTAGCTGTTATTCTTTTATATTTGATTTTAAATGTTATTGAAATAAAAATAACACCCTTTTCGCTAACAAAAATGCGAAAAATTGCCACAAAAAATTCATTTAAAAACTTCTTTATCAGAACAGGGGAAATTTGGATTGGATTGCTTTTATTATGGATTGGAACATTTGGAACAACATACATAATGAAAACTTCTTTTAACGCTTTAGAAATTCAAATGCTATTTTTAATACCAATCCTGTTTGTTTTAATCATGGACTATTTATTATTGTATTCACATCAAGAAATATTAAAAAAATTAGGAGAAAAAAATGATTAAAAAAACTCTTGTCATTTTGACCATTTTACTATCAAGTTTCTTATCTGAGGCACAAGACGCTCCATCAACCATTCAACAAGCACGACAATATCGGTCAGAATTAGTTCAAAAACAAGATGAAATGTTGGAACTTTTATTACAGATTCCTTTTGAACAAAGGCAATATATTTTCCCTTTGTTGTCAGCAAAGCAAAGCATTCCCAAAAAAATCAAAACTCACCCTGAAGTTTTGGTATGGAAAGGGAAAAAGCCAACCCGTATTGCTGACCGTTTTAAAGATGACAAAGAATTGATTGAATATTTACCTGAACAATTTTATTATTTTTTATCCCCCGATATGTGGGGACCCGAGCTCAAGCGAAATCCAATGGAAGCTAATCCCAACCAAATTTTGCAAAATATGATGCAACAAGGAAATGTTGAAATACCTGTTATGCCAGAAGAATTATTAGACATCTATGGAGGATTGAATATCTTACAAGATTGGGTAAAGCAACAAGCAAAACAACCTAAAATGCCTCTTTATTTTGAAAAGTGGGTCACCTCTGTTCCAAAAGAAATAAAGCAAAAAATTAAAGAAAAAACAAAACTTTCAGAAAAAAATTTTGGAAAAAAAATAGATGCTATTGCTAAAAATTACCGCTTATATCAAAATCAAAAAATTCCCACTGATTCCACCGAACAGAAATTAGTTCAGGAGTATTGGTCTTTAATTCCTTTTATTTTTAATAAAACGGGCTTTAAAGATACTTTAGACAACAACTTTTATCAAGATTGACAAATGAAATATTTTTCAGTATAATACCCCCATTAAAATAAGGAGTTTCAAATGTCTTGGACAGAAGATAAAATCAAAAAATTAAAAAAATTATGGCAAGCTGGCAAAGCCACTGCGGAAATAGCCAAAAGCTTGGGAATGAGTAAAAACTCAATCATTGGAAAGGTACACCGCTTAGAATTAACCGCACGCCCCAATCCAGTCAAAAAAGAAATTAAAGCTGTCAAAAAAGCCACCCCTAAAAAAACTGGAGTTGTTCGACTGATTGATTTAAAACTCAATACTTGTCGTTGGCCTATTGGAGATCCAAAAGATGAAGATTTCCATTTTTGCGGTGAGCAAACAATCACGGGGAAACCCTATTGTTTAAAACATTGTCAAGAAGCTTATGTTAACATGGCAACAGAAGAAGAAAAGAAAAAATAATGGAAAATACCCCTAAAACACTTTGTCTTGTAGACGGTTCGGGGTATATTTTTCGGGCCTTTTATGCCTTACCACCTATGACACGCCCTGACGGGACGCCTGTGGGGGCTGTGTATGGTTTTACGGCCATGATGATGAATTTATTGCAAGAAAATCTGTGCAATCATATTGTGGTTGTTTTTGATGCAGCAAGACGCAATTTTAGAAATGATATCTATGCTGAATATAAGGCCAACAGACATGAAACACCACCGGATTTGATTCCTCAATTTCCACTGATTCGTGAAGCGTGTGAAGCCTTGAATGTCGCTTGGATTGAAAAGGAAGGTTATGAAGCCGACGATTTGATTGCAACTTTTACCCGCCTTGCTAAAGAAAAAGGGATAAATGCTCGGGTGATTTCTGCCGACAAAGATTTAATGCAGTTGATGGATGATAATACAGCCTTATATGACCCGATGAAAAAAAAGGATATTTCTTTAGAAGATGTAGAAAAAAAGTTTGGTGTCAGTCCCGATAAAGTCGTGGAAGTACAGGCCTTAATGGGCGACCCAACTGACAACATTCCTGGGGCAAATGGAGTGGGACCAAAAACAGCAGCCACCCTCATCAACCAGTTTGGATCCATTCAAAATATGTTTCAGCATTTAGATGAAATTTCTTCCCCCAAAAAACGAGAGGGATTATTAGCTGATAAAGAACAAATTGAAATATCAAAAAAATTAGTCTTGTTAGATAAGTTCGTACCCGTTGACGAAAATTTAGAGTCCTTTAAGCGCTGTGGTATAAGCCCAAGTAAACTCCTACCCTTTTTACAGAAAAATAATTTTTCCAGTTTAATTAAACGCCTTGATTCTAATACTTGGAATCAAGAGGAAGCCCCTGCCCTTGCGACCGATGTACAAATGATTCACTTAGAAAAGAAAGAAGAATTGACTCAAGCCATAAAAGAAATCAGCCAACAAAAAAACTACTCATTTTATTTACAAAAAAATGAAAATGAAGAACTGGTCAGTATTTCCCTATGCAACGAAAATAAAATCTATCTGATTGACCTGATGGAAAAAGGAAACTCACAAGGTGATTTATTTTCCAATGGCACTGCCAATCAATTTAATAGTGATTTTTTGAATCTGTTATCCCCCTTATTCGCAAATAAGAATATTGTCAAATATGGCCACAATATAAAGGATTCTATTCATTTGTTGGAAAAATATGACCTGATATTAGAAAAGCCTTTTGTGGATGTGATGTTGATGAGCTTTTGTTTAGATGGCAGTAAGCACACTCACGATTTAGAAACACTGATAAAGCTTTATTTTCCAGCTGAACAGAAAGAAAAGAAAGAGGCCTTTTTTATTGGGAAACTGGCACAAAAAATAAAAGAAAAATTGTTGAATCAAAATACCTTGGGTCTTTATGAAGATATTGATGCCCCTTTGATTCCTATTCTGACCGATATGGAAAAAACTGGTATTTTAGTGAATGAAACACACCTGAAGCAATTAGAAGAAAGTTTTAATCAAAAGTTAGTGGAACTAACCAAAGACATTCACACACTGACTGGCGAAGAAGTCAACATCAATTCCCCTGCCCAACTGGGCGTCATTTTATTTGAAAAGCGTGGATTAAAGGGTGGCAAAAAGGGGGCTAACGGCCATTGGATTACGGACGTAAAAGTATTAGAAATGCTGGCCGAAGAGCAAGAGGATGAATTGGCAAAACTGATTTTAAAGTATCGGGTGGCAGCCAAATTAAAATCCACTTATATTGATGATTTATTAGAACGGGTAAAAATGACTCCACGTATTTCAACGACGTTTTCATTGATTTCAACCAATACAGGCAGGTTGGCCTCCTCTAACCCCAACCTGCAAAATATCCCAGTTCGGACGGAAGAAGGCAAGGAAATTCGGGCGAGTTTTATTGCCAAAGAGGGCTGTGTCCTGTTATCTGCCGACTACTCACAAATTGAATTACGATTGATTGCTGATGTGGCTAATGTCGTAAAATTACGCGATTCTTTCCTTAAGAATGAGGATATTCACGCCCGCACCGCCAGCGAAATACTGGGAATGCCCCTGCAAGAAATTACACCTGATTTACGCAGGCAAGCAAAAGCCATCAACTTTGGTATCATCTATGGCATTTCAGGATTTGGGTTAGCACGAAATTTAAAAATCTCACGCACTGAGGCCAACCGCTACATTGATTCTTATTTTGCGCAATATCCGGAAATTAAAAAATATATGGCCGAGACAATTGAATTTGCAAAGACAAACGGGTATGTACAGACTCCCTTTGGGCGTAAAATTTACATTGACGGTTTAGATTCAGGACGCACCAGAAGTTTCGCAGAGCGTGCCGCCATCAATGCGCCTATTCAAGGGGGCGCTGCCGACATTATCAAAATGGCGATGATTCGGGTTGAAAAAGTGTTAAAAGAAAAAAACATTCCTGCAAAACTGTTATTACAAATTCACGACGAACTGATTTTTGAAGTCCCCAAAGAACGTGCCGATGAAGCCCGTCAAGTCATCAAGGAAAATATGGAACAAGTCGTCAAACTATCTGTGCCTTTGGTGGTAGAAGTCGGAATCGGTCAAAACTGGCGCGAAGCACATTAGAAAATTTTCTTGACTTTTAAAGGGGGATTCAGTAAAATAGTTCTCGTGCCCAGGTGGCGGAATTGGTAGACGCGCTCGTTTCAGGTGCGAGTCCCGCAAGGGGTGGGGGTTCGAGTCCCTTCTTGGGCACCATTTTGAATTTAAGTCCTTTTGAAAGGACTTAATTTTTTTGAGCCCCTTTTTGCACTGTTAAAATTTCTTTTGCGTGTGATGCATTATTAAGAGTTTTTTTTAAAGATTTTTTTTTAACGTTAATAATTGATTGAACAAATGATTCAGGTTGAACTATCTTTCCCTTGTGATCCAATGTCAGTCTAGCTGTTTCTAATAATTTTTTCCAAACTGTTTCTTGCCACCCTTTTTGCTTCACAATTTCAGGATTGGCCTGTAAAGCACAAGCAACAAGTCCAGCAAGATAAGGATATGTCCAACTTTCCCCTCCTTTTTCTTCATATAAATATCCCCCTGAATTGGAAGCAAAAGTCCTTTGATCCCGCGGAACAATAAGCATATTTTCATTTGCATATTGTTCCCCTTTTAAATTATCTAAAGCATCTGAACCAAGATGAATTCTTGAACCACCGGAATGAGAACGCCCCATATAATCCCCATATAAGCCCCCCAAAACCATACATCCTGTATCTTCCAATTCTTTAAACAGTTTCATTCTTTCATCAAAATCTTTTTCCTTAGGTCCACCACCCCACGAGCATGAAAGGCAACGAATTTTATCTTTTTCAGAAGATTTTTTATTTAAATCAATCAAGTGCTTAATCGCCTTTAAACACACCTCTGGAGAATGGCATCCCCCTTCCGCAATAAAAAACAATCCGGCCTCTGGTGCACTGCCACAATGCTTACCAACTGCTAAAGATGCTACTGCAGGACCATGATAGGAAGCAGCCCCATGGTCGGGTAAATGTCCATATTTTTGTAAAGATTCTTCATTTCCCATTTCCCGATAGTACCGAATATTTTCTTGATACTCCGGATGATTTACCAATAACTGCTGATCAATAATAGCAATATTAATTCCTTTTCCCGTATAACCATTTTTATGAAGCGAAGAAATCCCCAGGCCACTGTCTTTTCCCAGCTGTAGCTGTTTTTCTTTTTCTAATTTTAAATTTTCAGGCCATACCGTATTTTCATCAAAACCATTGATCTTTGATAGTAATTCTTGTCCTTTTTCTGATGAAAAATCTAATAATGTCAGATCAGAATTATAGACTTTTGATCCTGCATAACCTTTCATTTTTTCTAAATATTGTTCAAACTTTTGTAAATCAGTAAAAACTAATCTAGGATGTTCAACTTTAAGAGGTTCTCTTTCAATAAATTTTTTCATTTTTTTCTCCTTTCTAATTAACGATTTCCAGTTGGGCGGTAGTGGATTTAAGGGTCATTTTGAATTTTTTATTTTGCTCTTTTAGTTGTTGGATGAGCCATTCGGCTTCAACAGTTTCGGGGGAAACAGGGATTTTTTTACCTTCCAAAACAGATTGAAAATCAGGGCGTAAGGCTATTTCATCCCCCGATACAGTCAGTCGATTTTCCTTTAATGAAATCTTACCCCCCTGCACCAACAAAATAATACCGACAACAACCAAGGAAAGTTGCAAGCGATTTTCAACTTTTCCTTCAAAGGTAATCTTTTGTCCCCAAGTTTTGAGGTAATCCGAGACAATCGTTTCGTTGATTTCCTTTGTTTCTGCCCCAAACAATGCCCGATAAAAGCGCAAACGTGCCATCAGCATCAGGCTATTTTCTTTGAGCATAGGCCCTGCCTCAGCCGTAAAAGTGGGGTCAATTTGCATCAATTCTGTTGTGGAGGCCATTGCCCCTATACCACCAGCTAAATCATGGCTCATTTTTACAACAATCGCTTCTGTCAATGTCATTTCTTTTTTCCTTTTAATTTATCAAAAATTGTTTTTCCAATCTTATCAGGGGAATCAATCCATTCCACTTTTTCTTTGGTCAGGAGTTTTTTCTTGTCCTCAATCACATCCGAAAACAAAACGGACTTCATTCCCAGCAAAGGGGCTTTATCTGAACGGGCCAGAGTTTTTCCGGAGATATAAACAAACAATTTCTTGGAATGTTTTTTATGGTAAAAAGTCGCCAGTTCCTGTTCCAAAGTGCCATGCACCTGTCCCACCACCAAAATAGCTTGAGTAGATTTATCGGCATAAAGTGCTTCCATAACAGGCACAAAGGAAGTGCCAATCAAGTGATCTGCCCCCAATGAAATACATTTAGAGACCCCCAGTCCACAAGCAGAAAGTTGACCGGCCGCCTCAAACATCAAAGAGGAAGAACGACCGATAATCGCCACCTTCCCTTTTTCAAAAAGAGGCGTTGGAATTGTACCGACCACGATTTCCCCCACACTTAAAATCCCCGCTGATGAGGGGCCCAGCAAAGTCACTTTGGCTTTACTGGTTGCCAATTTAATTTGTAAAGCATCATGCATAGGCACATGTTCTGTTGTACAAATAATCAAGGGTATTTTAGCTTTAACGGCCTCTAGAACATCAGACAAAACCCTATCAGGTGTTGAAAAAACAACACTCACTTTGGGATGCTTAGCCCTGACCGCTTGGGCAACAGTGCGATAAAGCGGAACACCGTTTAATTTCCCTGAAAGGCTACTCCCCGTTCCTGCCACCACA
>JAZLIX010000047.1:0-4229 GCA_045617605.1 Alphaproteobacteria bacterium
AACAAGAACATAAAGCAATGATTAAAGAACTGGCCGACCTGTTACAAGAGAACAGCTTAAACGAGATTGAATATGCCGAAAACGGCGTCCATTTACGAGTGGTCAGACACACTCCTGCAACAACAGTTGCTCCAATAGCTACACCTGTGGCAGAGCCAAAAAAAGAAGAACACAACGAAACTAAAAACTTGTTAATTTCACCTATGGTGGGAGTGGCTTATTTATCCCCTAGTCCTGATGCTCCAACCTATATTAAAGTGGGCGATACCATTTCAGAAGGACAAACCATTTGTCTAATTGAGGCCATGAAGACATTCAACCCAATTACCGCTACAAAAGGCGGTAAAGTAAAGGCTGTTTTGATTGAATCAGGCAGTCCTGTGGAATATAATCAACCTTTATTTGAATTGGAATAAAATGTTCGATAAAATTCTGATTGCCAATCGTGGGGAAATTGCTTTACGGATTCATCGTGCCTGTCGTGAAATGGGCATTAAAACTGTGGCTATCCATTCTACTGTAGATGCCAATGCTATGCATGTAAAATTGGCAGATGAATCTGTTTGTATTGGACCAGCAAATGCAGGAGATTCCTATTTAAACAAAGCAAATATTATTGCAGCAGCCATGTTGACTGGGGCTGATGCCATTCATCCAGGATACGGTTTTTTATCCGAAAATGCTGACTTTGCTGAAATGATTGAAGCTCATGGCATTCGCTTTATTGGTCCCAAGCCCGATATGATTCGAAAAATGGGCGATAAAATCAATGCCAGACGTTTAGCCCAAGAAGCAGGCCTTTCCATTATTCCAGGCTCTGGCGTTTTACATAATGTGGAAGAGGCTTTATCCAGTGCTGAAAAAGTTGGCTATCCTGTATTATTAAAGGCCTCAGCCGGTGGTGGTGGTAAAGGGATGCGATTGGCTCGCACCGAAAAAGATTTACCTGAAGCCTTTGTGTTAGCTCAAAATGAAGCACGCAAAGCCTTTGGAAATCCTGATTTATATTTAGAAAGATTTTTAACTCATCCACGCCATATTGAAGTACAAGTGTTGGCAGATGATTTTGGCAACGTGATTACTTTGGGCGAAAGAGATTGCTCACTGCAACGCAATAACCAAAAAATTATTGAAGAAACGCCGTCCCCTGCCTTAAATGATACAGAACGCAAAATGCTAGCGGAAATGACAGCCAAGGCCATCAAAAAAATGGGGTATACCAATGTCGGAACTGTGGAATATTTGTACCAAGACGGTGAATTTTATTTCATGGAAATGAACACTCGAGTTCAAGTGGAACACCCTATTACAGAGATGCTGTATAGTTTTGACATCGTACGTGAGCAGATTTTGTTGGCCTCGGGGGCTCCTTTGACAGTCAAACAAGAGGACTTAAAACCTATGGGGCACGCCATAGAATGTCGTATCAATGCAGAAGATCCAGAAACTTTCCGCCCCTGCCCTGGCAAAATCACCGGTTGGCATGTACCTGGTGGCATGTCTGTTCGGGTAGACTCAGGGATGTATGCAGGATGTTTAGTTCCTCCCAATTATGACAGCTTGGTGGCTAAATTGATTGTGGGCGGTAGAACTAGAAATGGGATGTTGTTACGCTTAAAACGAGCCTTAGGTGAGTTCGTGATTGATGGAATTCAGACGACAATACCTTTACATCAAGAAATTATGGAACAACCTGATTTCATTGATGGAAGGTATCACAATCATTGGTTGGAAGAATTTTTGGTTAATCGAAAAAAGCCCTTGACAAACGACGAAAAATAGAATATAGTTGATGTGCGTTCAAGCCGCAGTAGCGTAGTGGTAGCGCACGTCCTTGGTAAGGACGGGGTCGTGAGTCCGATTCTCACCTGCGGCACCATATTTTAAAGCCCTCAACAAAATGAGGGCTTTTTCTTTTAACTGCAAACCTTTCGCCGAGTCCGATAGTCCAATTGTTCAAAAATCACCAAAATTTCCCAATTATCGGACTATTTGTGTTGCAAAGGATGTAAATTTAGTTTATATATATGTTATTTTACGAAAGGAAGCTACAATGAAGAAATTAATCTTGTTGGTTGTAATATCTATATTAGGAATACAAACAGCTAATGCTTTTACAAATTGTACTAAACAAAGTGATTGTTCAAAAGGGTATTTTTGTAATTACGTAAAGGGTTATAACAATCCGAATTTAAAATCTATGTGGCATGAGGGTAATGATGGCGATAATAGAATGCCAAAACCCAATCAATGTCAAAAATTGGATTATAAAATTGCCAAAATAAATGGAAATACCTACTATTATAATACTGAAAAAGCATTAAAAAGTTGGTGTCGTGAAGCAACTCAAGGGGCACCAGAGGATACACCTGGAAATTGTAACTGGGGCTATCTATCATGGGAAGGTGCAAACAATTGGTGTAAAGCAGTTGGCGGACATTTGCTTTCCAAAAACGAAATAGAGAAAATTTGGGATAAATTTTTAACATATAAACCACCATTTGGTGCAAATCCATGCTATTGGACAAGTACAGACTCTGAACTTTGGGGTATTTATAATAAACAAGCGTATTGGTGTTATGGAGGAAAAGGAAAAGGTGGTAGTACGCGTAAAGATGGTTATTGGGGGGCTGGTGCTGTTATTTGTAAAATCAAATGATTTACTTTTGCTTTCAAATCTTCTGTAATTTCAGTCCGATAATCGTAAAGCAGTCCGCACCATTATAAAAATAACTCCTTGAAAATGGGAGTTTATTTTTTGCTTTATTTTCGTCTTTTTTTGTTTCCCGTCACCTTTCCCGTAACCCTTACCCGTCAACCCGACGGGACCTTTGAACCTTTTGACGGGATTTTTGAACAGATGCCCCAAATGTTTTTTTGACTTTTTGAACCCACTACCCCCTGTGCCTACCATATGACTTGTTGTGGTATTAGTGAACAACAGCTCTATGAACACGTTCAAACAAACACAACAAAATGAATTAGTTTAAATAATGTCAGATTTTAACACTGATTCTATTGTTTATTTTTGGAAGTTTGGTATAATTATAACATGACAAAACAAGATGATTACAACACGAAATTAGAAAAGTACTATGTAGGGCAATTCTTTCAAACTCAAGCAGGTAAAGAATGGATTGATAACAATAATCTATCAGTTAATTCCTACGAAAAAATTACACATTTTCTTAAATGTACAGAACAAGCAGAACTACGTGCCCAAGAACAATGGCTTAAACAAGCCTGTGAATATAGACGTAGAATGTTAATTCGTCAATTAGCTTCTATGAAAGAAAAAAGCGTTGTTTAATATCTCTAAACAATTTTTATGAAACAATCTCTTTTTTTAATCAACGCGTTAAATTTCCACTTTTTTTGATAGCCAGACTCTGATTCACCTGTGTTGTTACAGGTGGCTGAGACAAATCTAACGTATACCAAGAGAAATTATTCATTACCTTACCGTTGCTATATGTCTGTCCATCATTGACAAATAACATGTTCTGAGCTATTTGTGCATCCGAAAATTGTTTTCGTTTATCACCTTTTTTTGTTGCCACCCAAATCGTTAAAGGTTGAGGAGCATTTTTTTTCTTTGCTTCTTGACGACGATTAGTAATACAATATTCTTTACCTTGTTTTGTAAACAATTCCTTCTTACAATAAAACCGAGGCATACTTTCTGCATTACATCCCAAAGGAGAAATAGCTAATTCATTAATACCGACAATACATTTCATCGGCCTCCAGCGCATTTCACCATGGATAACAAAATCTTGATCTTGAGGTGTTGATAAAAATTTTTGAATATGTTCTAAAATATCTTTCCGATAAGTTTCGTCACTTTTAACATCTCGTAACACACTGTAAGCCAAAGCAAAATTACGTTCTCGACCAATTAAAATAAGATTTTGACGTTTTTGAAAAGCTACAGCTATAGCTTCTTCAATTTTTGATTTTTCTTCTTGTTCAACTTTCTCGTCGATTTCTGTAGTTGAAACAGGAATCACAGGTTTTGATATTTCTTTTTTTACATCTTTTTCCGAAGAAAAAGATTTTTCACTTTTATGTATTACTCTTGTCTCACTCCATTGAATTCCCTGTTTTTCTAAAACATCCTTTACTTGAGGAATTTTTTCCAATAAATTTTTCATAAATTTATTATCAGATAAGGCATAATCTAATGGAGTTTTACCATCTTTATCCCGTATGTCACAAGATGCTAAAAA
>JAZLIX010000048.1:0-2711 GCA_045617605.1 Alphaproteobacteria bacterium
AAAAAGGCAGTGTCTTTAAATTTTAAGAAAGCATTTTTGATAGCCTCATTCATCTTTTCTGGGTTTTGCGCTGGACTAAAATCACCTTGTAAACGCACTTCAGTTTTTCCGGAACGGGCAATCATTTCTGTTGATTTTAAGATAACTTCTACCGGAATTTCAATTCTGTTTTTGTATTCATTGGGTTTTGGTTGTGTGAATTTATAAGTCCCTTTCACTTCACTGGACGAAGATAAATACACGACTTGTCCAGCCTCAATAAAAGGACTTTTTGGGGGTAACTTAATTTCCACTTTTTCACCCGCCTTGACTTCAAAAACATTTTTATTTTTGGAACGCATTTCTTGAACAGAAAAGCCGAAAGGTTTTTCTAAAGCGGGAATATCAATTTGAATCCCGTCAAAGCGTGCCACAGGGTGATTTGGAGTAAAGACCAATGTGTTGTGATAGACCTTTTCTACTTTCCCGATTTCCAAGCCACGATGCCCCACAAAATCATTATC
Organism: Alphaproteobacteria bacterium; assembly: GCA_045617605.1. Classification (GTDB taxonomy): domain Bacteria; phylum Pseudomonadota; class Alphaproteobacteria; order CAAHEQ01; family UBA3637; genus UBA3637. The sequence continues at coordinate 504 of JAZLIX010000048.1, forward strand.
CACTACTTCTGTATTTTTACCATTTAGGCGGAACTTCGTCCAAGGGCGAGAGAAAATCTGCCGAATATTTTCGGCACGTTTCATATCGGTTTTTCCTTTATCCAAAATCCGCCGATAATAATCAGTGACGGCTGCGACATATAGGGCTTTTTTCTTGCGCCCCTCTATTTTTAATGATGTGACAGGCAACTTCAAGACTTCTTCTTGCAACGCCATATCTTTCATGGAAAAGAAATGAGCTGCTGTATCGCCCCGTTTAAATAAGGCTCGGCATGGATAGGCACATTTTCCCCGATTGGCACTACGACCTTGTTCTATGGATGAAAAGAGGCATAAGCCACTATAACAATAACAAAGGGCCCCATGAATAAACGCTTCGGTTTCTAGTCCTGGAATTTCGGCAATTTCTTTGATTTCTGACAGGGTCAATTCACGTGCCAAAACAACACGTGAAAAACCTGCCTTTTGTAAAGCTAAAGCGCCTTCTTTGTTATGCACAGCCATTTGTGTACTGGCATGTAAGCTCAATTCCGGATAGCTTTCTTTGATGATTCTTGCAACGCCCAAATCTTGCAGAATAATCCCATCTACCCGACAGGCTGAGCACACATCCAAAGTAGCTAATAACTCCTTTAATTCTTTTTCTTGAACCAAAGTATTGATGGTCACATACACCTTGCGCTTTAAGTGGTGTGCATAGGCGGTAAATTCATTTAGTTCTTCTGGTGAAAAGTTAATCGCGCTGGCTCTGGCCGAAAAGGCTTTTAAACCTAAATAAACAGCATCTGCCCCATAATACAGGGCAGCATATCCGGCTTCCAAATCGCCCGCAGGCGCCAATAATTCAGGTTTTTGCATACTCAAAATTATACCACAAAACCCCAAAAAAGTCAAGGAAAGCTATTTTTCCAATTCTTGTAACACGTGGACAGCTTTTATTTTATCAATAATGGCTTTCACATATTTATCAATGGGACTGCCTGCTGAATAATCCCCAGGCACCATAATATTGACCCGTTTATCTGTAATTAAATGTTCCACTTTCTCTTTTGCCCCTTTTTTGTCAGAGTTATAAACGGCAATAGCGTGTCCATTGTGTCTACGAATAATCTGCATACAGGGAATATCAGTATCACCATCTCCTACATAAATCATATGAGAAAAGGGGACGGCTCTGTCTTTGGTGGGCATATAGGCGTTGACCCCTTCTTTATCGCAAATATCTTCACAGCCTTTGTTGATACGGAAGATGAATTGAGTTTTACTGGTATAGTTCAAGACAACAGCTGGCCAAATGGCATTTCCATGCGTATCATACATAAAACTGGAAGCAAAAATTTCACTAAAGTTTTTTGCGATAGGTGTTCCCGAAATCATTTCTTTTAACCCAGAGGAAATAATATAATGTTTTAAGGCTATTCCTTGTTTTTCGGCATATTTATTGATACGGTTAAACCAAGTAGTAACACCTTTAAACAGTTCAATGTTTTTGCCTGCTGTATGTAAATCTTTTTTGTGAATCAACTGATTATGCTTTTGGGCTTCTTCCATCATTTGATACATATAGGCCGCCACTTCATCCGCCTCTTGACTGTTTCCAAACTCATTTGCCTTTTTCCAAAATGCTTTAGGATTTGTGATTTTTAAGGCTTTCATCCACCCATATTCTTGCATATTTCCAGGGGACAAAGTCCCATCAAAATCATAACAGATAGCCATTGGAATCAGATTTTTCATATTTTCTCCTATAGATTTAAATTATCGTTTGGTAAAAAAACATATCCCTGTTTTATCAATTTAATTTCACGCTTTGTAAAAGGATGAATGCCTTTTTCATCAGGGGATAAAAACACCATTTCGGAATGCTTTTCTGGTTCCATATTTTGGAGGACACCAGTGTATTTTTTTACTTTAAAGAAAAAGGTAACATGGGTATGAATTGGTTCCACTAATTTAAATTCTAAATCTTCTTCTTTAACTGTAATCCCCAATTCTTCTTTCATCTCTCTGACCATTGCATGTATAACAGATTCACCTTGTTCAACGTGTCCTCCCGGAAACATATAAAAACCATCAGCTAAGCCAGTGTGCGTACGTTTTAAAAACAGGTATTTTCCTTCTTTTTCTATGATACAAACAACCGATATTTTTTTCATTTCATAAGGCATGTATATGCTCCATTTTTTTATGATATCAAGCTACTTTTGA
>JAZLIX010000049.1:0-20655 GCA_045617605.1 Alphaproteobacteria bacterium
AAGTGCTGAAAGACGAGCCCAATATGAACGTGAAAGGGAAGCAAAAAATGTCGTTCAAATAGATGGAGAATCTTTTAAAATTAAGGATATCGAAAAAAAGACAATGGATAAATCGCACGAATGTAAAACTCAATCAGATTGTCAAAAATTAGGTAAGGGTTGGTTTTGTAATGAAGTCCATCCCACAGTAGATAAAAGTTATTGTTTAAAAGCTGATCCAAAAGAAATATTGGTAAAGGGAATAAAGTATTATCATGATTCTGCACAAGATGTTTTAAATCGGAAAATAGATATCCCAATGACTGAAGTTTTACAAGGATGTTGGAGTAATGTTGGTGGATATACCTATCAAGCAGCCAAAAATTATTGCACAAGTATTGGGAAAAAACTCCTTTCTCAACAAGTGATTTTAGATAATTGTAAAGAGTTTGAAAAAGGTGTGCGAACAAGTGAAGTATTTGACGCTAAATATTGGACTCAAGAAATAGCTCCTGTATGGATAAATAATTTTAGAGATGAATTGTGCTCTGTTTTTACAGCTGAAAGAAAGGATGGTTATTGTCCGACTGGTAGAATTATTTGTGAGTAGATAGTTCGAGATTTGCACACTTAGCCTCACCAAAGCTTGCAAAACGCTTTCTGATAGGCGTTTTTCTTTTTAGTTCAATATATAAAAATCCGCCCGTAAATACAGGGCGGTTGTTATTTCGTAAATAAAACTTACTCAGCTTTAGCTTCTTCTGTTTTTTCAGCAGGAGTCTCAGTAGCTTTTTCTTCAGCTTTTGCCTTTTTAGCAGCGGCTTTTTTCTTTTCCACCACTTTTTTAGCTTCAGCTTCAGAACGAGCAATCACCACACGTACAGTTTGACGTACATCTGGGTGCAAAGCAATTTCAACATCAAAGATACCCATCACCTTGAAAGCAGTATTGATTTCCACTTGGCGACGTTCCACTTTGAAGCCAGCTTCGGCAATAGCGTCACAGATATCACGCCCTGTCACAGAACCATACAATTGACCTGTTTCAGCAGCTTGACGAATAATTGTGACAGACAAGTTAGCCATTTTTTTGGCTAATTCTTCTGCTTCGGCTTTCATTTTAGCATTGATTGCTTCGTATTCTTTACGTTTGCTTTCAAACAACTTCATATTATCAGCTGTTTTACGCAAAGCCTTATGTTGAGGGAACAAGAAGTTACGAGCATAGCCATTCTTTACATTGACGACATCACCCATTTGTCCCAAACGTTCAATACGTTCTAATAAGATAATTTCCATATCAGACCTCCTTAATCGTTATCCGTGAAAGGCAATAAGCCAACAATACGAGCACGCTTGATAGCTTTTGCCACAGCATTTTGATGATAACGACACAAAGAATTCATGCGTCCAGGAATAATTTTCCCATTTTCAGCAATAAAACGCTTTAATGTTCTGATATCTTTGTAATCAATTTCTTTTTCGCCAGCATTGCAGAAAGAGCAACCTTTTGAATAGTTAGGTGTAAATTTTTCCATTATTCTTCTCCTTCTGTAATTTCAACTGTTTCAAATTTGTCATCTTTGTTGGAACGATGTTTTGGTTCTAACAAACAAGATGGGCCTTCTTCAACCTTCTTGATTTTGGTTGTCAAATAACGCAACAGATTTTCATCCAAGCGCATTAAACGTTCCATTTCAATAATGGCTTCGCCAGGGGCTTCCATATTTAATAAGACATAATAGGCCTTGTGGTTCTTTTGAATCTTATAGGCCAAATCACGCAGTCCACAATCTTCCTGTTTTAAAATCTTGCCACCTTTGTCTGTAATAACAGAGGTATACTTTTTAGTGACTTCAGCCACTTTAGCAGGTGTTAAATCAGGACGGACCACGAATAAAGTTTCGTATAAGGACATTCCTTTTTCTCCTTTTGGATTATCTCGTTTCGGTTTATGCACTTGTAATCACCCGATTACAAGGCCTGAAACATAGCCCTTATTTTCAAATAAGAGCAAGGATTTTTATGAATCCGTTTGAAATTATAGCAGAAATAAACCTAAAAATCAAGTATTTTTTTCTAAAACAGCCACGATTTCAATGTGGTTGGAATAGGTAAATTGGTCTACCGGCGTAATTTCGGTTAAATTCCACCCCGCGTCTGTTAAAATTTTGATATCTCTAGCACCTGTTTTTGGAGAACAAGATACCATTATAATCTTGGGAATATTGGTATCAGCAAGCTGTAAAACTTGTTCTTTTGCCCCTGCCCGCGGTGGATCCAAAACAGCCAAATCTGTAATTGATAATTCCTCTGGCACCAGAGGATTTCGGAATAAATCGCGCACCTGCCCCATTTCACCCAGCGTAGAAACACTACGCGAATCACTATCATACCCCATCACAGACAAACCTGCATTTGCCAAAGGGCGTGTGAATGTGCCATAACCACAAAATAAATCTACAGCCTTTTTAGCCCTTCCGATATTTTTTAAAACTAAATTCACCAAAGTCTTTTCACCCTGCTCACTTGGTTGCAAGAAAGTATCAGCTTGATATAATAAAGGAGCTTTTTGAAAAATAGGCGTATCGTTGTATATCAGCCGAACGACTTGAGGATTTGTGGCTAAAATATTCAGCATTTCCAACTTGGCCAAATCAGGCATGCCACGACCATCTTTGATATGGATATCAACACCTGCCTTGGTTTTTAAAAGGAAGCAATCCCCTGCCCCACCTAAATTTTTAACAACAGAGCGTAAATCAGAAATCAAAGAATTTAAATCGGATTCTAATAAGGGGCAAGAATCAACTTCAATGATTTTATGACTGCGGGCTTCATTAAAGCCAAAATGTCCTTGGTAAAATGCAAAGCAGACACGTCTCCGAATCCCTGTTGGCATTAAAAGAATGGGATTTAATGGAATATCATTTAATCCAACATCTGCAAAAGCACGACGAATAAATAGCTCCTTTTTGGCTAAGTAATCCGCTTCAGATAAATCCTGCCATACACAACCACCACATTTTTTAAAATAAGAACATTGTTTTTCTAACATGCCCTATATTTTATCACAGAGTTTATTTTTTGTCCAGAAAATTAAAATGTAAAAAAATGTTTGTATATTCTTTTGAACAATTGTAATAGCGTCTAATGATAACCACTTATTTTTTAACAAAGGAGAAAACAATGCCTAATTTTAGCTCTATCAAAAATGTTTATTCACCTGATAAAAAATTAAATTCTGTAGAAATGTTGCGAGCCATTAAATTCGCCATTGCGTCTGAATTTGAAGCAATACAATTATATCAGCAAATTATGGAAAACACCAACAGTAAAAAAGTGATTTCTGCTTTATCAGAAATTACAGAAGATGAAAAAAAGCATGTTGGCGGTTTATACAAATTGCTAGAAATTCTATCACCAGAGGATGAAAAAATTTATGATACTGGTGCAAAAGAGATCTTAAAAGAAATCTCAAAATAGTCTTGACAATTTTAATGAAAAAAGGTATTCTCGTCCCGATTTTCAAAGGGAGGATAAAATGCAAAAATCAGCACTTTTAATTGGATCAATTGTTGCTTTAGGAATTACATTAGGTGGTTTTTTCCCTGGACTTTATTATTATAAAACAAATTTTGATATGCGTACAGTCAAGGTTAAAGGTTTGGCGGAAAAAAATGTAAAGGCGGATTTAGCTATATGGAATATTCGTTTTCAATCTGCTGATAATGTTTTAAGTGTCGCTAAAAAAAATATTGAAAATCAGGAAATGGTAATTAAATCTTTCTTAGAACAAAAAGGGTTTGAGCTTAGTGAATTTATTATTCAAGGATTAAATATGCAGGATGCTTATGCTGATTCCTATCGTGATAAAAATTCTATTCCTGCCAGATACACTTTAAATCAAACGATAACAGTTCGAACAAACAAAGTGGATCTGGTCAATTCCAGTTATCCTGAAATTGGGGATCTAGTGTCAAAAGGTGTTAGTTTTAACTCTTATGGTAATGGCGTTTCCTATTTATTTACAGAATTGAATGCTATCAAGCCTATTATGCTAAAAGAGGCAACTCAAAATGCCTATCAAGCTGCCAACGAGTTTGCACAAAATTCTAATTCAAAAGTTGGTAAAATTAAATCTGCAAATCAAGGCGTATTTTCCATTTTACCCCGTGAAGAAATTCCAGGACAAACTGAATCTGAACAACTCAATAAGAAGGTTCGTGTTGTCTCAACAATTGAATATTATTTAGATTAGTGCTTGACAAAGTCATAAAAAATTTTTAAACTGTCCTAAAGGGGGGAAGTAATGATTACGAATTCAGGAAAAATTGTTGCTATTTCTGGCAGTGTTGTGGATATCGCTTTTGATAAACAACTGCCGGCCGTATTTGGTGCTCTGAAAATCGGCAATCTGATTTTAGAAGTTCAAAGCTATGTGGATGAAAAAACGGTCCGTGCTTTGGCAATGGGCTCTACTCAAGGTCTTTCTCGTGGGACTGTTGTTCAAGATTTAGGTCATCCCATTATGGTACCCGTTGGCCCTAAGACTTTAGGCAGAATGTTTAATGGTTTGGGGAAAGTTATTGACGAAAAAGAAGCTCCCTCTAATCCTCCGATGCGTTCTATTCATGCCGATGCTCAACCTATTTCAAAACTGGACGTTTCTAACCAAATTTTCATCAGTGGTATTAAGGCTATTGACTTGCTTGCCCCCATGGAACGTGGTGGAAAAGCGGGACTATTTGGTGGGGCTGGTGTCGGTAAAACTGTTCTGATTACTGAAATGATCAATAATATGTTGGGTCGTTATGAAGGTATTAGTATCTTTGCCGGCGTTGGCGAACGTTCCCGTGAAGGTGAACAGCTCTATCGTGAAATGCAAGAGGCTGGTGTGTTGGATAAAACCGTCATGGTATTCGGTCAGATGAATGAAGCCCCTGGTATTCGTTTTCGGGTGGCATTGTCGGCTCTGGCTATGGCCGAATATTTTCGGGATGAAAAGAAAACGGATGTCCTATTGCTGATTGATAACATTTTCAGATTTGTACAGGCAGGTTCAGAGATTTCTGTTTCTTTAGGACAAATTCCTTCTCGTGTTGGGTATCAACCCAGTTTAGGAACAGACATTGCTGATTTGGAAGAACGTATTTCGTCCACTCAAAATGCGGCGATTACTTCTATTCAGGCAGTATATGTACCGGCTGATGATTTTACTGACCCGTCGGCCACACACATTTTTGCTCACCTTTCCTCAACGATTGTTTTGTCAAGACAGAGGGCTTCGCAAGGGCTTTATCCAGCAGTGGATCCATTGAAATCTGCCTCAAATATGCTGACTCCTTTGATTGTGGGAGAACGACATTACAAAGTTGCTATCGAAGTCAGACGGACTCTTGCACAATATGAAGAACTGAAAGACATTATTGCGATGCTGGGATTTGATGAACTTCCAGAAAAAGACCAACAAATTGTAATGACGGCCAGAAAGCTGGAGCGCTTTTTAACTCAACCCTTCTTTACCACCAATCAATTTACAGGTATGGCTGGTAAGTCCGTTGATTTAGAAGACACAATCACTGGGTGCGAGCGCATTTTATCCGGTGAATTCAAGGATTATTCTGATGATGATTTCTTTATGGTCGGAACAATTGAAGAGGCTATTCGTAAAGCCAAACGGAGAATGGAAAAACAATGATTTTAAAAATAATGACCCCCTACTCTGTTGCTTTAAATACGCCAATTTCTCAGGTGACTTTGGATGCGGTGGACGGCTTTTTTACGTTAAAGCCAAAACATATGGATTTTATCAATGTTTTAAAACCCGGAATCATCAGTTATAAAAAGGACGGGAAAGAAGCTTTTGTGGCCTGCAATCGTGGTGTTGTTGTTAAAAAAGGCGAAGAAGTTTCTATTTCAACCCCTCTAGCTATTTTAGGCGAAAATTTGAATGAGCTCAAGAAAAAAATTGCTATCGATTTTCAAGCAATGGAAGAAGAAAGAAAAGAAGTTCGTTTGTCTATGGCTCGTTTGGAAGTGGGTTTAACAAAGGGTTTAGCCTCACTTTCTGGGGTAGGAGGCACCAATGGAGGAATTTAAAAAACAACTGAATAAAACAGCTCATCAATTGGTCAAAAAAGCTGATAAAATGCAACATAAAGAAAATCGGCAAGTTGTTTATCGGGCAGCTTTGTTATCTGTTTATGGATGGCAGTTAGCTATTCCTGTTTTGTTGGGAATTGTGTTAGGGATTTTGTTGGATAAAACCTTTCCTATTGCCCATTTTTCTTGGATTTTAAATTTTATTTTATTGGGATTTGTGGTTGGTTTTTATAATGCCAGTCAATGGATGAAAAAGAATTTAGGACTGAAAGGAAAAGAAAATGGCAAACGTTAGCCTTCCCTATTCTGTTTTAATTGTCTACTTTTTCTTAGGTGGAATTTTAAGTATTCTGTACTTGGGACTTTTGTGGTATTCCGTTAAGTTATTACCAAAAATCAAAAAACGGGGATTATTTTTATTTCTTTCGGCTGTTGTGCGCCTGTTCTTATTTTTATTTTTAGCGGTCTATTTAGCCCAAAATCACGTGAGCAAGTTTTTGTGGATTGTGATTGGGTTTATTACAATGCGTCTTGTTTTACTTTCCTTTATCAAAAACAAAAAGAGGAACAAATGATTGAAGAATTAGATAAAATCATTATGTTTCATTTAGGTCCCTTTGGTATCAATGCCACCATCTTTTATTCGTGGATTGTAATGGCTTTTTTAGTGCTGGGCTCTTGGTTGATTACACGAAACCTTAAGACAACGATAGAAGTTGGTAAATTCCAAACGCTGTTGGAAATGATTGTGACAACTATTCGTAATCAAATTCACGAAGTCAGTGGTGATAATCCCGCAAAATATTTACCTATTATGGGGACTTTCTTTTTGTTTATTGCCATAACGAATTTGATGACAATTATTCCATGGTTTAAGGCTCCGACAGCCAGTTTATCTACTACATTAGCTTTTTCTGTCTGTGTTTTTTGTGCTATCCCTTATTATGGTATTAAGAATGCAGGGATCAAGGGCTATTTTAAAAAGTTTATTGATCCAAGTCCTGTGATGCTTCCTTTAAACATTCTAAGTGATTTTTCTTCCACTTTTTCTTTGGCTTTTCGTCTTTACGGAAATATGTTAAGTGGAGCTGTTATTGCTTCGGTTTTAATGATGCTGGCACCATTTCTAATCCCAATTCCTATGCAGATATTAGGCTTAGTCACAGGTATGATTCAAGCCTATATCTTTGCTCTGTTAGCCATTGTTTATGTGTCATCAGTGGCTCCAACGGAACCTTATGTTTTACAAAATGACATGAAAGGAAATTAAAATGGATCCTATTACTTTAATTGGTGCGATGAGTGTTTTAGCTGCAGGTTTATGTATTTCTATCGGAGGTATTGGGCCTGCTTTGGGTGAAGGAAATGCTGCTGCCAATGCTTTGCGGGCCATGGCACAACAACCTGATGAAGCTTCAACAATTACCAGAACTTTGTTTGTGGCAATGGCTATGGTGGAATCAACTGCTATTTATGCTTTTGTGGTGACAGTGTTGATTTTATACTTTAATCCGTTTTGGAATTATGCCGTAGAAATGGCATCAAAATAAGGAGTTTTTATGGGATTTGACTTAGTCACTTTTATTGCCCAAATTGTCAACCTGTTTGTCTTGGTTTGGCTGTTAAAACGTTTTTTGTATCACCCTATTTTAAATGTGATTGAAAAACGTCAACAAGAAATTCGGGATAGAGTACAATCTGCTGAAAATATGCGTTCAGAGGCCGAAAAGGAACGTCAAAAATGGCAAGCCGAAAAAAGTGCCTATGAGTTAGACCATCAAAAAGAATTATCACTGATTACTCAAGAATTAGATGAAAAAAGAAGGTTGGGATTGGAAGAACTAAAATCTTCACTGCAAAGGCAACGACTAAAAATGCAGAATGATTTGGTGGCAGAAATGATGGCTTTTCATTCTGAAATTGGTGATTTTATCGCCAAGGATTTTATGCGTTTAGCTGAACAAGCCTTAACAGAATTATCCCATTGTTGTCCTTTAGATCAGGCTATCAAGTTATTTCTGATAAACTTAAAAAAATTAGATAAAAAAGAAATTAAAAAAATTAATATAGTCTTACAAAAACAAAATGTTATTTATATAAATTCATCTGATACTTTAAGTAAAAAACAGACTCAAGAAATTACCCAGATGATTCAAAAAGTGTTCATTTTACCGCAAAAATATAAAATTGATTTTAAGGTTGTCCCTGAATTGATTTTAGGATTGGAAATGCATACAGGTGATGTCAGTGTGGATTGGAGTTTAAAATCCTATTTGGATACCCTGAATGGTAATTTAGATGCCGTTTTAGCTAATTTAATTGCTGAAAAATAAGGAGAGAAAAAATGTTGAAAGATGCTTCAGATAAAGCCAAGAAAGTTATTCAAAAAACAATTCAAAAAACAGCTTTAAAAATGAATGTTAATGAAATCAACACGATTATTTCTTTGGCTTCAGGGACAGCCGAAGTGGCAGGACTATCAAAAGCTAGTATCAATGAACTTTTACTTTTTCCAAAAGGAGTTATCGGGCTAGTCCATACTCTTAATCGCACGACAGCAGGCGTCATTTTCTTGACAAATGCCAATTCTTTAAAAGCAGGCGACAGAGCGATACGTACCCATCGAGTTTTAGATGTTCCTGTGGGCAAAGAATTATTGGGGCGTGTTATCAATCCACTGGGACAACCTTTGGATAAAAAAGGTCAAGTTGTGACAAAAGAAACTTTGCCATTAGAAAGAGAGGCCCCTGCTATTATGGATAGAGCTCCTGTGGAAAAACCTTTACAAACAGGAATTAAGGCTATTGATTGCTTTATTCCTATTGGTTGTGGGCAACGTGAACTCATTTTAGGCGACAGGCAAACAGGGAAAACAGCCATTGCTGTGGATACTATTTTAAATCAAAAAAACACAGGGGTTATTTGTATTTACTGTGCTATTGGCCAACGTATGGCTGATACCACAAGGGTCATCAATACTTTGGACAAAGAGGGAATGTTGAAAAATTGTGTAGTAGTCATTGCCAGTGGTGAAGATGAAGCGGGATTACAATATATTGCCCCTTATGCTGCCACAAGTATTGGTGAATACTTTATGGCTCAAGGAAAGGATGTGTTGGTTGTTTATGATGATTTGACTGCACATGCTAGAGCTTATCGTCAGATGTCTTTATTGTTAAGAATTCCCCCTGGACGAGAAGCTTTTCCTGGAGATATCTTCTACTTACACTCTCGTTTGTTGGAACGTGCAACACACATGAATGCCAAAAACGGAGGAGGTTCTTTAACGGCTCTTCCAATTGTGGCGACAGAAGCTGATAATATCTCTGCATATATTCCGACAAATGTTATTTCCATTACAGATGGTCAGATTTATTTATCAAATACCCTTTATCAGAAGGGTCATATGCCTGCGATTGATACGGGAAGATCTGTTTCTCGTGTGGGGGGAGCATCTCAATTACCAGCTTATCGAGCATTGGTTGGTCCTTTAAAACTTTTTTATTCACAGTTTGAAGAATTAGAATCTTTTTCTAAATTTGGTGTTCAAATGGACACTGATACTTTAGCAAGATTAAAACGAGGCCTTGTAATTCGTTCTATTTTACAACAGCGCCAGTATCAACTGATGCCGGTTGCCATTCAAATTGCTGTATTTTTAGCTGCTAATGAAGGGTTATTGGATAATATTTCCGCAGAAAGAATCCCTCAAGCGCAAGAGGTTATTTCAGAAATAATGAAAACTCAGTTTGTACACATTATTTCCGACATTGAAGATCGTAAAAAATTGACGGATTTAATGCGTGAAAAAATGTTAGAGGCCTTTCAAAAGACTTTTCAAAAAAAAGGATTGATTTCTAAAGAATGATTCAAGAAGAATTACAACGACGCATTAAAACAACAACTGACCTACAAGGTATTGTCAGAACAATGAAGATGCTTTCTTCTGTTAGTGTAGGACAATATGAAAAGGCACTCAATTCTTTGACACAATATGGGACAACTCTAAGACAAGCTTTTCATGGCCTTTTTACCCAAAGTTTTTTTAACTATATGCCTCCTAATATCAAAACAACTGCCCCTAAAATTTTAGCAATTGTAATTGGTTCTGATAATGGTTTGGTTGGTAAATTTAACAAAGATATTTTAGAATATGTCAAATCTTCCTGTATTAATTTGGGGGGCAATTTAAGTCAAATGCGTTTGATTTCAATCGGGAAAAGAATTGCTTTACATGCAGGTAGCATGGATTTACATATTTCTCATGCTTATCCTATTTCAAATTCCATTAAAGAAATTGCCTCTTTAGCTGGTCTTATTCTGACGAGAATTGACAAAGAAGTATCCGAACATCATTTTGATTTAGTAGAAATTTTCTATAATAAGCAACAAAATTTTTCTTTTACTCCTCAAATACATCAACTGATGCCTTTATCCTATCACGATTTACAAATTTTAAAAAGAACTCCTTGGGAAGGTAAAATGTTGCCTTTAATCACTGCAGGTAAGGATGAATTGTTCTCTGCCCTGCTCCATGAATATTTCACTATTCAATTAACGCATGCTTTGATTGCTAGTTTAGCTGCAGAACATTTTACTCGTATGAATCATATGCAACAAGCAGAAAAAAATATTGAAGAAAAATTGATTGGACTGAATTTAGAATATCAACAGGCACGTCAAAATCAAATTACTGACGAACTTATTGATATTGTATCTGGTGCAACAGCTATTACAAAGAAAAAACTTTAAGTACTTGACAAATGTAAAAAAACAAAATAGAATGAAATAATTAAAAAAGGAGAGAAAAATGATTAAATCTGAACTTGTTGTTCGTTTAGCTCAAAAAGCAAATTTAAGTAAAGCTGATGCAAAGAAAGCTATTGATACTATTTTTGATGAAATTATTAAAGCCTTATCTGAAGGAAATCGGGTAGAACTTAGAAATTTTGGAATTTTAAGTTTACGGACACGTAAGCCCAGAATTGGACGTAATCCTAAAACTGGTGAAAAAGTTCAAGTTACTCAGAAATGTGTTCCATTTTTTAAAGCTGGGAAAGCGGTTAAAAAGGCTCTTAACAAAAAGAATTCTTAAATGAGTTGGATTACCAATATCAAACGCCCTACCTTAAAGAAGGTCAACACTCAAAAAGATATTCCAGATAATTTTTGGGATAGATGTCCATCGTGTGAAACGATGATATTTCATGCAGAGATTAAAAACACCAATTTTGTATGTCCTCATTGTGGTCATCATTTTCGTTTGCCTGCCAAAACTCGTTTTGAAATGTTGTTTGATAATGGAAAATATACTTTAATTCATCTACCAAAAGTGCAGGAAGATCCTTTAAAATTCAGAGATTCAAAAAAATATACTGACCGTTTAAAAGACGCACGTAAAAAAACAACTCAAGAAGATGCTATTATGGTTGCACATGGTCTAATGGGAGGAAAACGCGTTGTTGTAGGTGTTTTTGATTTTGCTTTTATGGGTGGTTCTATGGGAACAGCCGTTGGAGAAGCTTTATTAATGGCTAGTCAGTTAGCCAGTCTACAAGAGGCCGCCTTGATTTTAATTCCTGCTTCGGGTGGTGCACGGATGCAAGAAGGAATTTTATCTTTAATGCAAATGGTTCGTTCCATTATTGCGATTAAAAAATTAGCTAAGAAAAAACTACCTTATATTGCTGTATTGACTGACCCTACAACGGGGGGTGTCACTGCTTCTTTTGCTATGCTGGCAGACATTACTTTTGCAGAGCCTGGTGCTATTATCGGTTTTGCTGGGGCCCGAGTTATTGAACAAACAATTCATGAAAGCTTGCCCCCTAATTTTCAAAAATCAGAATATTTATTTGAACATGGAATGATTGATGCTGTTGTTCCCAGAAAAGAATTGCGTGATAAACTAATTCAAGTTCTTCAACTCTTTTAATTTTAACATCGTTACCTATATTATAAATAAAGGAAAAGAAAGGAGATAAAATGCCTAATAATGTATTATTTTTTGATGCAGATAAAGAACTGAAAAAATTTGCACGAAATTGTCGAATAGAAGGATATAACTATATTTTCTTTGATGAACCTTTTTATTTTATCTCACCTAAAAAATTAAATAAATATCTTGATACTCAAATCATTTCTGTTTTTACTCATTCAAAAAGTATTCCTAATAAAAAATTAGATTTATTTCCAAACCTAAAATTGATTACAACACGTTCTACTGGTTTCAATCATATTGATTTAACCTATTGTAAAAAACGGGGAATTACAGTCACAAATGTTCCTCAATATGGTGCGATTACTGTTGCAGAATTTGCTTTTGGATTATTACTCTCATTGGTCAGAAAAATTCCACAAGCAAGCTCCGATATGCGTAAATCCGATATTGATTTGCCTTTTTATACAGGAATTGACCTAGCAGAAAAAACAATAGGAGTTATTGGAACAGGATCAATTGGTCAGCATATAATTCAACTGGCGCAGGGCTTCGGAATGAATGTGGTTGCCTATGATTTATATCCAAATCAGAAGTTTAAAAAGATGTATGTCAAATCTTTGGACGAATTATACCATTTAAGTGATGTCATTTCCTTAAATGTACCCTCTACCCCAGAAAATTATCATCTGCTCAACAAAACCGCCTTTTCAAAAATGAAAAAAGGTGTTTACATAATCAATACAGCTCGTGGGGATTTAATTGATGCTGGGGCTCTTTATCAAGCTATACTTAAAGGAAAAGTGGCGGGTGCAGGCTTAGATGTAATGGAAAATGAAGAGTTTTTAGTTCATGATGAAGCAGAAACATCCCCTAATTGGAGTAACTCAGATTTCTTACTGACCTCTGCTATCAACTTAAAATTGATACAATGTCTAAATGTGATTACAACTCCGCATATTGCCTTTAACTCTGAAGATGCTATTCGTCGTATCAATGCAACTACCTGTGGCAATATCAGAGCTTTTTTATCTGGAAAACCCGTCAATATGGTAAAAGTTTAATCTTCAATCACTTCATCAGGATCAGGTTCTTCAGAAACAGGTAAAACTTCAATCGTCTGTTTTTCAGGTTGAACAACCGTTCCGCATTCAACAACCCAAATATCATAAACAGGATGTTCCATGGCAGATAAGGCTGGATTGGAAGAAAACATCCAACCATGAAAAACGGGCTTTTCAGGATTATCTTCATCCATAATTGTTAAAAAAGCAGCATTTTCAGGCGTTTCTTCAGGTGGTCTTTTTAAACATTTTTCCACCAAAACAGTTAAGGAATTAACTTTTGTTTGTTTTCCTACAGAAACCTTTATCTTTTGAACGCGTCCTGTGATTTTATCCATTGTACGTAATACAACTGTGTCTGTTGAAATATCAGCCTTTACAGTTAAGGCGAGCCCCAAAATAGCTAAAAATAAAAATTTTTTCATTTTATCCCCTACTTTGTTGATAAGAAAATAAATTCAGAAACATTGTCTTCTAATGATTTATAACTGTTTGTTTTCATAATACGATCATTTTCCTTTAAAACAGCCTGAGCACGTCCTGGTTCCAAACGAACATACTTATCCCCCATAATACCGACATCTGCAATAGTAGCCTCTGTATCAATTGGTAATCGTATATTTGCATCTATACTTAAATAAACATCTGCTGTAAAATCATCTTCTTTTAATTCAGTTGACATGACAGAGCCTACTTTAATTCCTGAAATACGAACATCAGAACCAACTTCTAATCCACCTATTTTAGAAAAATTGGCAACAACTGTATAACCACTAATCTTTTTTGTATCGACACGATTTGATGCATAAAACAAAAAAGTAATAGTAAAAAACAGAACACAAAATCCCAAAATTGTTTCAATCGGATTGCGTTTCATCAATAACCTCCTCTAATTTTTGTTCTTCCTTTAATTCTTTCTTTTTAGCCATATATGTATTCAGTTTATTCAAAAGTTCATCCAATAATAAAACGTCTTGTGTATAAGAAATTGTATCCCCTGATTCCAATATTTCTTCATCTGCACCAGGAGTTAACTCTATATGTTTTGTCCCTAATAAGCCATCTGTTTCAATTGTGACTGAAGAATCCACTGGAATTTCAATAGTTTTATCAAAAGAAAGAGTCACTCTTACTTGAAAATTATCAGCAAATTTTTGTTCAGAGACATACCCAACAGGCATTCCAGCTAAACGTACTTCGGCTCCATTCATTAAACCATCAGCCTTTCCAAATTCAGCAAAAAGAATAAAACTAGATGATTTTTTTTCAGAAACAGAACCTGTATGTGCAATCAAAAACAAACATCCCAAAAACAAGAATAAAAAGAAACCTAGTAAAATCTTTTTTGTATCTGCTTTCATACAGTTTCCCCAAATTTATTATCCACTAATTCTGTTAAAGCTTTTAATGCTTTTTCTGCATCACTCCCAATAGCTTCCAATTTTAAAATAGATCCCAAAGGTGCCCCTAACATTAATAAGCCCATAATGGATTTTCCTGAAACACGAAGCCCATCTTTACTGGTTACAAAAATTTCAGACTTAAAGGTATCTGCTATTTTTACGAAATTAGCCGTTGCCCGAGCATGAAGCCCACGTACATTTTGAATTTTAATCTCTGTGGAAAGTGTCTTTGTCATTTTCTTTTCTCCAATAGATTTGACGCTACCATAATATAATGCTGACCAGATTCTGTTGCTGTTTGGACAGCCTCTTTTAGGGATTTTTTACGCATACGTAAAAGTTTGACCAGTAAAGGAAGATTGATTCCAGAAACAACTTCTATTTTTCCTTCTTCCATCAAAGAAATCGCTAAATTAGAAGGTGTCCCCCCAAACATATCCGTCAGTAAAACAACTCCTGATTTTTTATCTACGTTCTGAATTGCTGTTTGAATTTCTTTTCGTTTAGCATCAATATCATCTTCTGGAAAAACAGAAATACATTCTACTTCAGGTAATGGACCAACTAAATGCTCGGCTACCTGCTTTACAGATTTTGCAAAATCATTATGTGCAACCAACACAATCCCTAGCATAAGCTTACTCCTTTAATAAAGTCATTTGCCCCATTAGACATCTGATAGCATATAGTACAGAAATTTCTGTTGCATTGCAAGTACTAAAATCAAAAACTGGTATTTTTTTATCCAATAAGGAAATGGTTTTAGATTTCGGTAGACGTTCTGTTGCTTTTTTATGTAGTTGAATCACGCATAAGACAGGTGCAGGTTTGGCCACTTTAAAACCACCTAATAATCCCAGTTCACGTACCTCAACGATGCCTTTAAGTTTTTCTTTAGATTTACAAAATAACTTATTGTTTTTTATAAAAATTTCAACAACATCATCTCCAATTAAATAAGCTCCACGTTCTATTAAACGAAGCGCTAAAGTTGTTTTACCAACTCCTGCGATTCCCTGAATAAGAATAGCCTGATTTTTATAGGAAACAGCTGTTGCCTGAATATCCATATCTCCCCCAAAAAATGGTGTTCTCGGCGGGAATCGAACCCACGACCTACGGTTTAGGAAACCGTTGCTCTATCCTGCTGAGCTACGAGAACTACCCTCTTTATTTTGCAGAAGTCAGATATTCACAGAACATCCGAACAATTGCAAACTCAACAATAACCCCAAAAATAAAGCCAAGAAAGAAAAACACATTTCCCATTAACAACATCCCTAAAGAACTAATCGTTGTTAAAGCCAAAATGACTAAAACAACCAAATAAATTATTTTAGCATAAGGGGCAATCTTCGGTGCCAATTTTTGAGTCAAAACGGGTTGGTCTAAATTCATTAAATTTTGAAAGATTTCTTTCATATTCTCTCCTTATTTCTTACGCATTGTGGGGAAAGCAATCACATCACGAATAGAAGTATTGCCAGTTAAAAACATAATAAGTCTATCCATACCAATTCCCATTCCCCCTGTGGGTGGCAATCCATGTTCCAAAGCCTCAACAAAATCTTCATCCATCATATCTGCTTCTTCATCACCTGCTTCACGAGCCTTTACTTGCCCTTCAAAGCGTTCGCGTTGGTCCAATGGATTTGTCAGCTCAGTATAAGCATTTCCCATTTCTTTTCCATTGATATAGGGTTCAAATTGTTCAACCAAACGATCATTACTGCGATGTGTTTTACATAAAGGATTCATTGATTTTGGATGATCCATCACAATGGTTGGTTGAATTAAATGTTCTTCACATTTCGCTTCAAATACTGCCGCCATACAATGTCCCCAATCTGCCTTTTCGTCCACTTCAACGTGTAATTTTTCAGCCGTTTGACGAGCCTCTTCATCCGTTTTAATAGCCAAGAAATCAACACCTGCATACTTTCTAATCATATCATTCATTGTGACACGAGCAAAAGGCTTACTTAAATCAAATTTTTTGCCATCATATTCAATTTGCAGTGTTCCATTAACTTCCTGACAAGCTGTCCGGACGATTTCTTCAAATAAATCAGCCATATCATTATAGTCTGTATAGGGCAAATACATTTCCAAACCAGTAAATTCAGGATTATGAGTCGTATCCATTCCCTCATTACGGAAGTTTCTCGCAAATTCAAAGACCCCTGGCATCCCCCCCACAATTAAGCGTTTCAAGAATAATTCCGGAGCCACTCGTAAAAACAAATCCATATCCAAAGAATTATGATGGGTAATAAATGGCTTTGCCGTTGCACCACCCTTGATAACCTGTAAAATAGGCGTATCAACTTCAAACAGTCCTTTAGAGCGCAACAATTGACGCATAGATTCCACAATCTGACTTCGTTTAATAAGGGTTTGGATTGTTTCAGGATTCATAATCATATCCACTTCACGATGACGATATTTTGTATCTGTATCGGTTAGACCATGGAATTTTTCTGGAAGTGGCAATAAAGCTTTGGCAAGCATTGTGATTTCAGCTGTATTGACTGACAATTCACCCCGTTTTGTCCGACGCACAGTCCCTTTAATTCCAATAATGTCCCCAATATCTATCATATCCAACATTTCTAAAACAGCCGTTTCCGAATGTTCTTTGGAAGTATAAATTTGAACCTTACCTGTAGCATCATAAATATCCATGAACATGCCTGAATTACGGATAGCACGTACACGTCCAGCCACCAAAACAACATCTTCTGTCTGAGTATCTGGGGCTAAATCAACGTATTTTTTAGTCAAACTGGCAGAAGTTGCCGTCGGTTTAAATGTATGCGGATAAGGATTGATTCCTTTTTCTTCCAAAGTACGTAATTTATTTAAACGGACTTGACGTTGTTCATGACCTAAATTTTCGGTATTTTCCATAATCTATCCTTTCTGTGAAAAAATTATGTATAGAATACATATTTTTCAATAAAAAGTCAAAGTATTTTTAGAATTTTAATAAAAAAATTCCGCCACAATGGCGGAACCTTTTTATTCTTTAACATCTGCAGCGACCTGCATTTTGACAATAATATCTGGATTCATTGGAGGTTCTCCCTTTTTAATCATATCCACAAACTCCATTCCAGAAGTCACATGACCAAAGGCGGTGTATTGCCCATCCAAAAAGGTAGCATCATCGAAACAAATAAAAAATTGACTATCTGCAGAATTAGGATCCATAGCACGAGCCATAGAAACAGTTCCACGTACGTGCGGGATTTTGTTAAATTCAGCAGGAATCTTTTTACCAGATCCCCCCATTCCTGTTCCTGTTGGATCCCCAGTTTGTGCCATAAATCCATCAATCACACGATGAAATTTCACACCATTATAGAACCCTTGACGTGTCAATTCCTTAATCCGTGCAACATGTTTTGGAGCAACATTAGAGTCCAATTCTATAACAACACGTCCATAATCTAAATCCAAATATAATGTATTTTCCTTATCCATTGTAAATCCTTTCGTTGAGAGTAATAATGTTGATAAAGTAATTAAAAGAAATTTTTTCATAAAGTCCCCCCCTATTATTGTAGACTGATTAAAGTTATTTCAACACGACGATTCATTTCACGTCCTGTGGCAATTAAATTATTAGCAATAGGATTATCTCCCCCTGCGCCATCCGTAATAATACGTTCTGAAATCACTCCACGAGTCTTTAAGAAATCAGCGATAACGTTAGCTTTTTGTAAAGAAAACTTTTGATTTGCTAACACACCTCCTAAATCATCTGTATACCCAATAATCTGTACCATTGTTTGATCATATTCTTTTAACAATTTTGCCACAGAAGAAAGAGCATCCTGAAAAGAATTTTGAACAGTCATTTGATTTTTTCCAAAAGAAACTTTATCTGGAACAATTATATCAATTTGTCCTTGAACTTCTTTAACCTGAGCACCTGTAGAACGCAATTCTTTACGCAATTTTTTAGATAATTTCCCCATATAGGATTCTTGTTTATCATTACTAATTCGAGGAACATCTGGTAATTTTTGCAATGCTTCACGAAATTCATCTGGTTGTGTAATTATATTTTCAGGAGGAACAACCACCACTTGTGAATTTAAAACATCTGTTGGTAAATTGGTCATAACTGAAGCATTTTCTGATTGATGGGCCACGCAACCAGCTAACAATGTTATTCCAAAGATAAATAAAATTTTTTTCATAAGCATCTCTCCTTTTTTTGAAGGCTAATCTTTTTTTCTTAAAATGTCAATACTTTCAAATCCATTTTTTGTCTTTATTAACCAATAATCCCATCCATTAGCTACTGTTTTACCTTGTAGCAATGCTGCTAACTGATGAATAGAACCTTTTAATCTTCCTATTTTCAAATGACCATTTGGCAAAATTTGGACTTTTTTCTTATTGGGTGTAAATAGGTATTCACCAGGGGATATTACACCTTTTTGAAGTAAATGAGTAAATAGAACTTTTACTTTTTTCTTATCCTTTTGTAAAGTAGTAATTTCATTTAAATTTGGCGTTATTAAAGATATTCTTTTTTGAGCAGCTTCAATATATTTTTTTTCGCGCTCAATTCCAATAAAATGGCGTCCAAGTAATTTTGCCATAGCCCCTGTTGTTCCAGTGCCCATAAAAGGATCCAACACAATATCTCCAGGTTTTGTAGAAGCTAAAATAACCTTATACAATAATTTTTCAGGTTTTTGAGTTGCATGTAATTTATGACCATCCTTATCTTTCAAACGTTCTGGCCCAATACAAATACCAATATCCCAAACACTTGAATCTTGTTTTCCGCCATTGATAGACTTTAAAGTTTGATAATTGAAAGTGTAAGAAGCCCCTCGCTTTGGACTACACCAAAGTAATGTTTCATGGCGATTTTGTAATCTTGTTCCCGTAAAATTTGGAGGAGCATTAGGCTTTGTCCATACCACATCATTCAAAATCCAAAACCCCATTTCTTGCATTAGGTACCCCAAACGATAGATGTTTTGAAATCCACCTATAACCCAGATACTCCCTTTAGGCTTTAAAATACGACGACATTCAGATAACCACTTGCATGAAAAATCATCATAGTTTTTTAAATTTTCAAATTTATCCCAATCTTCAGAAACACCAGAAAATCGTGTTCCATCAGATCGATTTAAATCCCCTGAAGTTTGCATAAAATAGGGAGGATCTGCAAAAATCATATCTATAGAATTATCAGGAATTTCTTTTAATTTTTCCAAACAATCACCACAGATAATTGTATCTATTTTCACGTTATTCTCCTTGAGTAAGATTTCCACCAGCCAAATCTAATTGACGAGCATAATTCAAAGCTTTTTGAACTTTTTGAAAAGATACTTTAACCTCATCAATCAAAACTTTAGCTGTATTTAAGTCTTCTACTTTCGTTAATTGGTTTAAATTTTGAGTTATTTTCTCTTCTTCTTGTTGGCTACCTTGAACCAATCCAGCCATTACCGCAGACTGTGAATTCTGATTGTAAATCTGAATCAATTCCGAAACTCTTTTTTTTACCAATGGAGGTAATTTCTGAACAACTTCTCGTTGGCGTAAAACATCCTGACGTACCAAAAGGTTTTTTAACTCTTGAGATTGTATGTCTAACAAATTGGCTTTTTCCTGAAGTAGTGTTAACTGCTCTCCGTTCAAATCAGAACGAACAGCCAGTGAACGTACATCTTCTAATGTTGCCGAGGCCTGTCGCATCAATTCGTCTCCTTCTCCAGTCGGACGTAAAGCTGCTGTATCTTTCATCTGTTTAATTTGACTTTCGGAAAAAGAAAGAATTTCCTTTGCCCGATCTAAAATTTCATTTCTTCTTTCTTCTGCTTTTTGTTGTTCTTCTCTTTCTTTATCTGCTAAATTCTTCTTTTCTTGTAGTTTTACTTCTTGTTCTATAGCTTTTTCAAATGCATCAAACTTAGGAATGAGTTTTTTATTTTGAAGCAAAAGGTCTAATGAAGGCAATCTTCGTGTGTTTTTTAAAATAATTGCTAATAACGCATTTGTTTTTTGATTTACAAAAGACCATTTCAAAGAACGTACAAAAATATCTCCTAACTTATTTGACAATTTCAATTCAGGAATCTGTAATTCACCTTGTTCTATATTAAAATTTCCATTACCTGAAATAATATCT
>JAZLIX010000050.1:0-4147 GCA_045617605.1 Alphaproteobacteria bacterium
GTTTTCCTAAAACAATACCGTCTTTGGTTAATAATTCACATCCACAGTGTCTACATTTCATATAAATTCTCCTTCTTTTATGTTTGACATCATAACTATAACATATTTTTTATTTGTATTGCTATATTTATTTACCCCCCCATAAATTTAAGTTGAAATATCGTTTATATAACAGTATAATTTAAAAACAGGAGGTAAATATGACTTATTTTAATTGTATTCTATATTTTTGTTTTATTATGCTATCTTTTGTCCCTGTTAATTCAAAAGCAGATCCTGCTCCTGTAACCAAAAATATGGAAGATTATTATTTAGATACAAAAGGTTGTCCTCTTATAAAACCTAATGATGGTGAATTTATTTGTAAGTATCCAGACGGGCGTTTAAAAACTAAATTACATTATAAAAATGGTGAACTAGATGGTGAAGTAGAGTTTTATATGCTTTACCACGGTGAATATTTTCTAGCAATTTCCGGTCAATATTTAGAGGGAGTTAAAACGGGAACTTGGAAAGAATATGAGGAAGAAGATGAGAATCATGATTTGAGTATGTATAATTATCAAAACGGAATATTAAAAAATCAAAATAATTATATCGGACATCAATTGGTTAGTCGTCAGGCTTGGGATGAAAATAGAAATGAATTGAATGAAGTATATAGTGATGATGGCTATTTAGAAACAAAAGAGTGGTATTATCATATTCCAAATTGTCAACAAGTTTACTCTGAAAATTATAATAAACAAGGTGAGTTAATAGGTAAAAACTTCTCTGACGAAAAATATGGCAATAACAAATTAAGTATTTCAGAAGAATATAACAAAGGAAAATTAATACAAAGGACGATAGAATACGATACTTATCAACCAAAGTTACGTAATTATGATTGTACTCAAAAACAGGAATTTTATCATCAAGGACTTATTTCAAAAATTCAGTATACCTTTAATCCAATGGCTCCTTATATTTTGGAAGGATATAAAGACAATATCTCTAAAATTGAATATTATGAAAATGGAAAGTTGATGAGAACAGAAGGGAATATAAAATACCAGTTTAAAATTCCTGCTGAATCTGTCATTGAAAAGTTGTATCACATTCCTACGATTAATCAAAACAAGAAACGCTGATTTAAAAGTCCGTGTGGGGTGGAAAATGGATGTTTTTGAAATGCTCTCACACGGACTGAGATAAGTGCTTGGAAACAATAAAAAAGTCGCCGTAAATGGCGACTTACCTTAAATGGTGGAGGATGTTTGGTACTGCACGGACTAAATTTAGGTTGAAATATCCCTTTATGTATGATAATCTGGTGAAAAAGGAGACAGAATTATGATTTTAATTCAAAGTAATAAGGTTCAAAAAAACAAAAGGGAAACGATTGAAAATTTGTATGCAAATTTACCCAAATGGATCATTTTGCGGGAAATATATTTTGCCCTGCTTATCTGGCCAATTTTACCTTTTGTTTTATTCAAACCTTTTCTTTCTTTGTTAGAAGTTATATCAACAGTCATAGATAGTGGATATAGTATTATTGCTACTCCTTTTATGTTGTATGTGTGTTTTGGGGGGCTTTGTTCAATTTCATTTTTCAAACAGAGAATAAAAAAGATTAAGAATAAAGTCAAAACAAATGCTCACGATAGGAAAACAGTATTATACTTTTGGCCTTTAATTCCAATTGTGGGTCTTGTTTTGTCTTATTTGATATTATCAGTTATCAATAGTAATATTATACATTCTATGGGGATTGTATTTGGTTATATTTTATTGTTTGGATGGATACTTTTAGGATATTTATTTTTCCCACAAACCGTTTGTAAAACTTATCTTAAAAAACTGTTCTGGTGTACATTTATCTTACTTGTTCCATTGTCCATTGGTCGTCTAACTAATTGCGAACCAGCTGGTTGGAGTGTCGGTCCTCTTTATTTTTGGATATTGGGGATATTCATTTCTATTTTGTGTTTGAAGGTAATATTAAAAAAATCAATTTTATTAAGTTTCATTGTGGTAATTTTCTTATTTATGTATTCATTTTTTGGATGTTTCTTGCATCAACGTTTATCCTGTTTTTTAGAACATGGAAAGTATGTATACAATTGTCCTGTTTGGACGACTAATTGCAGATATGTTTGTCAAAAATAAATTATTAAATAATTTCTTGGGATAAATTTTGAGTGTCCCGAAGGTTGCGTATTGAAAACTAAGGATTTTTTGCATTGGGGAGTCCGTGTGGGATGGAAAATGGATGTTTTTTGCGTACACTCACACGGACCTGAATAAGTTATTGATTTTAAAAGAAAAAACGCCAATTTTTGGCGTTATGCAAGTATTGGTGGAAAGGGGTGGATTCGAACCACCGAACTCATAAGAGGGCAGATTTACAGTCTGCTGCCATTAACCACTCGGCCACCTTTCCTTAAAAGTGTGGGGTTATTATGCCCCATTTTAAACAAAATGTCAAGAAAAAAATATACCTTCTACACCAAAGAAAATTTTTGTGCACTTAATTGCATGACTTTTTTCAATTTTTCAAAAGCCTTTGTTTCAATCTGACGTACCCGTTCACGACTGATATGAAACTCCACTCCTAAATCTTCCAAAGTCTGTGGATGCTCGGTCAAATAGCGCTTTTGTAAAATAGCCTGTTCCCGTTCATTCAGAGTCTTCATTGCCTCAAATAACAGCTTTTTCTTTAAGGCTAAATCTTGACTTTCACCCAAGCGTTCCTCGATTGTTTCCGAATCATCTGCCAACATTTCCTGAAAGTTTGTTTCAGAATCTGAGGAAAGAGGCGCATTCAAGGATGAATCCCCTGACAAGCGTTGTTCCATTTCCAAAACATCTTTACGAGACACTTTCAGCTTTTGAGAAATATAATCGGCCGTTTCATCTGAAATCCCAGAATCATTATATACCCCTAACTTAGACTTGATTTTATGTAGATTATAAAACAACCGTTTTTGTGTCGCCACAGTTCCAATTTTCACTAAAGACCAAGATTTTAAAATAAACTCAGATACAGCCGCCTTTATCCACCAAATAGCATAGGTCGCCAAACGAAATCCTTTATCAGGATCAAACTTTTTAATAGCCTGCATCAAACCGATATTGGCTTCACTGATTAAATCAGCCAAAGACAATCCATAATGACGAAATGAAATTGCCACTTTAGCCGCCAACCGTAAATGCGAAGTCGTCAATTGGTGTGCTGCTTCAACATCCCCTGTTTCCTGATAACGTTTTGCCAACATGTATTCTGTGTCAGCTTCCAACATTGGAAACTTGTTTATTTCAGTTAAATAACGAGGAAGTCCCCCTTGAAATGACGGAAAAGTCAGTGCATAACTTGCATTCATTTTATATCCTTTCTTTTAAGCGATATAGCCAAAACTTCTCTATTATAGACAAAGTCTTGACACCCTCCTTTTGGATTAGGCCAGAGTATTGTAGCAAAAGGGATAGCCCCCTGTCAAGTACTTTTTTATACATTCATAAAAAATCCTCGCCTGAAATCAGCGAGGACTTTTATTTTTTTTGCTTTAGGCTTGAGGCTTTTCGCTTTCGCCTTCGGCAATATTGTGCGTTTCGTGGCTACGTGTTGCCAAAACTTCTTGGTCACGCTCTTGAGCAATCTGACGTAACCGACGTACTTCGGCCCCAGTTCCTGCAGGAATCAAACGTCCCACAATCACGTTTTCTTTCAAACCATGCAATGGATCGTTCTTGCCAGCCACAGCTGCTTCCGTCAACACACGAGTTGTTTCTTGGAAGGACGCTGCAGAAATGAACGAAGAAGTCTGCAAAGAAGCCTTTGTAATACCCAATAACACAGGTGCCACTTTAGCAGGCTTACCACCAGCTTTTTCGGCTTTCAAGTTTTCTTTAATCAGCTGAGCCTTTTCAACTTGTTCACCTTCAAGTAAAGTAGTATCCCCTGCATCCACAACTTCCATCTTCCGCATCATTTGACGGACAATGACTTCAATATGCTTATCATTGATACGCACACCTTGTAAACGATACACAGCTTGCACTTCTTTGACCAAATAGTGAGCCAAAGCTTCAACGCCCAAAATACGCAAGATATCATGTGGTGCCAAAGGCCCTTCTACAATCATATCGCCCTTTTCAACCA
>JAZLIX010000051.1:0-3303 GCA_045617605.1 Alphaproteobacteria bacterium
AAATTTTTAGAAAATGCAAATAAAAAATCAGCCCCGAATTTCGGGGCTTTAAAATTATTCCGTTATTCTAAACCAGCGGTTCTTCCCGCCCTCGTCGCCAGGGCACATAACAATATATCTTCTATTTTTTTAGCTTCATCCAGTCTTAGCCTTCCAATAAAATCAAATTCTGGTTGAACGGCTATTTTAGGACTAAAAATAATTTTTTTAAATCCTCCTATTTTTTGTTCAGATTCAGGCACACTGGTACGTCTTAAATCCAAACAATACCCCACCCCCAAATCATATGTGATGTGAATATCAGTTGGTAAAGAACAAAGTTTTCCATTTTCATTATAACGTGGTTTTTCAACCAATTCCCAATTTTCATGATAATTGTGTTTGGCTTTTATTACCTCCTCAGGCATCATAGTTATAGGGTACAATCCATCCGGACTCGGGTAACAAACATATCCTGTAAAATCTGGCGCGATATAAAGTGGCTTTTTGGTAAAATGAACAAAAGTAACTCCTTTTAATCCAGCCGGGATCATGTCCACTTCTGTTTTTTCTAAGCACAAATGACCTCTCCCATTTAAATGCATTTTTTCAGGCAGAGAATTAAACTTTTCACTAAATTTAAATTTTGAAAAATCTTGTACCATAAATAATCCTTCCAGACAAAACTGGAAAGATTATAATAAACTTTTATAGTTTTGTCAATATTTATTTCTTTTTAGGTGTGATAACCGTTTTGCCACCCATATAAGGTTGTAAAATTCTTGGAATTAATACAGAACCATCCGCCTGTAAATTATTTTCCAATAAGGCAATCAACATACGTGGAGAAGCCACCACCGTATTATTTAATGTATGTGGAAAATATTTCTTTCCGTCTTTGCCAGCCACACGGATTTTTAAACGCCTGGCTTGAGCATCCCCCAAAGTAGAGCAAGACCCCACTTCAAAGTATTTCTTTTGACGAGGCGACCAAGCTTCCACATCACAAGATTTGACTTTCAAATCTGCCAAATCCCCTGAACAACATTCTAAAGTTCTGACAGGAATATCCATAGAACGGAACAAGTCCACTGTATTTTTCCACAACTTATTGTACCATTCCATACTTTCTTCAGGCTTGCACACAACAATCATTTCCTGCTTTTCAAACTGGTGAATTCGATAGACCCCCCGTTCTTCCAAACCATGTGCACCCTTTTCTTTACGGAAACAAGGGGAATAGCTAGTCAAATTATAAGGCAAATTTTCTTCAGGAATAATTTGGTCAATAAACTTACCAATCATAGAGTGTTCAGATGTGCCAATTAAGAATAAATCTTCCCCCTCAATTTTATACATCATGGCTTCCATTTCAGCAAAGCTCATCACCCCTGTCACCACTTGAGAACGAATCATGAATGGTGGCAAGCAATAAGTAAAGCCCCTATCAATCATAAAATCACGGGCATAGGTCAACACTGCAGAATGGAGTCTAGCGATATCTCCTTGTAAATAATAAAAGCCATTTCCTGCGACACGACGTGCAGAATCAAAATCAACCCCATTAAAGCTTTCCATAATATCAACGTGATAAGGAATTTCAAATTCAGGCACCTTTGGTTCACCAAAGCGTTCAATTTCAACATTTTCTGTATCATCTTTTCCAACAGGAACAGAAGCATCAATGATATTTGGAATCACCATCATCCGTTGTTTGATTTCTTCACCAAGCTTTTCTTGTTCAGCTTCCAAATCAGTAATTTTTTGACCGATTTCCTGGCTTTCTTTTTTAATAGCCTCAGCTTCCTCTTTCTTCCCCTGCCCCATTAAAGCACCGATTTGTTTAGACAAATTTGTTCTTTTGGCGCGCAAAGCCTCAACTTCAGTAATAGCTGATCGATTTTTCTTATCCAAATCAATCACTTCATCAACCAAAGCAAGCTTTGAATCTTGAAATTTTTTCTTAATATTTTCTTTCACAAGTTCTGGATTTTCACGAACTAACTTAATATCTAACATACATCTCTCCTTATACAAAAATATTTACAAGACGCGCAAATAACGGATACAATGTGCCAACAAACCAGCTGACAATATTAATCCCCATTGCGGGTAGAATGAATAATACACCAATTAAAATAAAAAGTCCATACTTTTCTGTTTCTTGATATTTAACAGATAATTTTTTTGGTAAAAGTGCAACCATCACACGTCCACCGTCCATAGGTAAAATCGGTAATAAATTAAAGCACGCCAACACCAACGAAAGTCCTATCCCATTTTTGACATTTTCTATCAACCATAAAGTGATATGACTGTCCGTTGGCAGGATAAATAAAATCAATCGTCCAACTAACCCAAACGCTATCGCTAACAGCACATTAGCAACAGGACCAGCCAAAGCCACTAATCCCATGTCACGTTTTGGATGACGTAGACGATAAAAATCCACAGGCACAGGTTTTGCCCAACCAAATAGCATGCCCGAACCAGATAAAAGCAATAACGCTGGCACCAATATACTGCCGACAGGGTCAATATGCTTGGTTGGATTCAAGGTCAAACGCCCCATCAACCAAGCTGTCTTATCCCCCAATTTCATCGCCATATATCCATGGGCAACTTCATGCAAAATAATACATAAAAGCAATGGGATAACCCACGTAGTTAAAGTATAAATTGAAGTCATTTTTACTCCTTAATTTCTTCGATTAAATGTTCTTCCAAATGGAGTATATCCATATCGGTGGAAATTAAATCTGGATGATAATGTCGCCTGTATGCCAAGCGAGCTGCTTTTGCATTAGCAATATCGTATCCCATATCAGATAAACCATCCAAATCATCCCCTTGATCATTCCACGTTCCAATTCCCTTTTCTGCCATTTTTTTCCATGGAAAAGCCTTTCCTGGATCTACTTTTCTGGCTGGAGCTATATCACTATGACCAACAACATTTTCTGGACTTATTTCATACTTATCCATCAGAAATAAAGTCAACTTTTCAAAAGAATCAAGTTGTGCTTCAGTAAATGGAGTTTGTCCTAAAGTATCATTTTGTAATTCTATACCAATGGATGTTTTATTCAGGCTTTCCTGCCCACGCCAAAAACTTTTACCTGCATGCCACGCAACACGATAAGGCGGAACCATTTGTATAATACGTCCATCAGTATCAATTAAATAATGAGTACTTAAACCCATTTCATTCAATTTTTGAATCATATGAGAAGTATCAAAAGCAAAACTGTGAACAACAATATGTTGAATTTTTTCTGTCCGAAATTCGGAATATGGCCACGATAAAAATTCAATTTTATCACC
>JAZLIX010000052.1:0-14775 GCA_045617605.1 Alphaproteobacteria bacterium
TATCTGCCAATTGTTCTTGAGTTATATTTAATAATTTATCTTTCAACTCATATGAATAAGGACGACTGAAAGAATTTTCCACTTTTAAAATATCCAATCCGTCTGTCAGAACCAAAGCCACTTCTACTTCTTGTAAAGAAGTATCAGAGTACAGCCCTAAAATCCATTGTTTTTTTAATTGCATGTGGAACCTTTTTGTGGGTGAGGTAATCTTTTTTGTTCTTCATCTAAGGCTTGCTCTAATCGGGTTAAAAAAGTCCTTTTTTCTAGTCCGGGTTCAATGGGTTTTAAGAATGAAAAAGTAACGGTTCCGGCGTGTTTTCTCGTTTGATTCTTACCCCAACAATAGCCAGTATTTAAAGCAACTGGTACAACAGGCACATTGCAGTTTGCGTATAAAAAGGCAATGCCAGGGGAACATTTTGTCTCACTTTCTGGTTTAACCCGAGTCCCTTCTGGAAAAATAACTAAATTTAAGCCTTCGTTTAATCCTTTTTTTGTTTTTTCCAACATGATTCGCATTGCCTTTGTGCCAGAACTTCTGTCAATTGGAATACACCCGATTTTCAGGGCGTGTACATTGGCAACAGGCAACCATAAAAGTTCCTTTTTAAAAACATAACAGACATGGGGAACCAAAGTATGAAACAGCACTGTTTCCATGGCCGATTGATGTTTACTGGCCACAATATATCCATTATTTTTGGGTAGGTTTTCTGTTCCCTTCACGACTACTTTTATATGGCAAAAAGTTTTTAACAGCCACAGATTTGTTTTTGACCAAAAGGACAGACAATAAAAAGCCACAGCTCTTGGTAATATCAGGGTTGGAATCATCATAATAAAAATAAAGGCTGTTGATAAATAAAAGCAAATGGTGAATAAAATGGAACGTAACATTATCTTGCCCCTTTCAGAAAATAAACGTACAAAAATTTATGGTATTCTAAAAATAATTGCCATGCATAGCGTGTATGAATCCATTTCGTATTTTGTTCAAAACTTTTTGGAAAAACAGCATAAGGGATTATCTTTAATTCGGGCAAAACATTTCTAATTTCTAATAAACTGCGTGGAATATGATAAAAACTGGTGACTAAGATAATGGAAGACAGATTATTTTTTTGAATCCATTTAGCAGTTTCAATGGCATTCATTCGGGTTGTTTTAGCTTGATAGCCCAGCTCAATTTTGTTTTGCCATTCTGGTTCCAGCTCTTTTAACAAATGATAACCTGTTACTTTTTCATTGACACCACTGATAAATAACCTAGGGGCTTTTTCTTCTTTTAGCAATTGAATCGCTTCTTTGATACGATCACTTCCGCCTGTTAAAGCCACAATTGCTTCAGCTGATTCCAGGGGACGATATTTTGTTCCGATGGCAGTACAAGCAAAAACAATAAAGCCAATAACCCAGAATGTTGTTACTAAAATCAAGGAATAGCCGATAATTGTTTTTAAAAAATGTCCCATTATAAAAATCGCCTTAGATAAGAAAAAACTGTTTTAAAGGTTGTGATGAAAGCCAGCAGAGTTACTCCCAATGGAATTCCTATCAAAATACCCCACTGTAAAGTGGAAAATTGGGCTTGAAGCATACTTTCTGAAGTCCCTCTAAAAGATAAAATCACAATCCATAATAGGGGGAGTGCACATACGGTTCCCAAAATTCCACCAGTTAGAGCATATTTTGAATTTAACAGAGCATACCTATTTGTAATGAATAAATCCTTTGCCCCCATCATATGTACTAATTTGATGACAGATTCATGAATTTTTAATGTTGACCTGGTCGTATAGGCCACTGTAAAAGCAATAGTTAAAGCCAGTAATCCTAAAACAAAGATAATCAGCTTTAAAATATGTTGTGACATTTTAACTAATTCTGCTAACCAAATTCGATGACTATCCATTGTGGCTGCAGGGACATAAGCAGCTAAATCAGCCTTTAATTGTTCTAAAAATGGGGGTGCATTTGCATCTACCGATACATCAATCAATTTAGGAATAGGTAAAGATGTAACGGCTACATCAGCTCCTACCCAAGGAGCCATTAAATCGTTCATTTGGGCATCACTTAAAACGCTTGCCCCAATGACACCAGGGGTTGTTCGTAAAATAGAAAGAGCTTTTTCGACATCTTGTACGACCAAATCACCTCGATCCCGTCCTTCTTCATCATAGGTATTGATTTGGACGGTCAGTGATTCAGAAACCCCTCTCTGCCAATTGGTCAGGGAATTATAAATCAACATTCCTCCCCCACAAATGAAGCTTCCAATAAAAACCATCAACCAACACATCCATGGAAAATAAAAACGTGTGGCATCTTTAGTAAATAAAAAATCATTTTTCTTACGCATCTTTATTTCCTTTTTTTAAAAGTCTACTAGCCATATCAGTATAGGATGAAACAGGGGGAATCAGCTCTAATTTTCCGTGATTTAAATGGAGTTGCGGAAATTGAAAAGTCCTGACCAATTCCATATTATGTGTTGCCACAACAACGGTTGTCCCTAATTTATTGAGTTCCAAAAATAAATGGAGTAATCTTTTAGCCATAGCATCATCCACATTTCCTGTCGGTTCATCAGCTAATAATAGAGCGGGCTTATGAATCACCGCTCTGGCAATAGCAATTCTTTGTTGTTCTCCCCCTGATAATTCTTGAGGATAGGCTTTCATTTGATTTTCCAATCCCACCCAAGCAAGTAGCTCTGAAACATGACGACGAATTTCACTTTCCTTTTCGCCGATAAGACGCAAGGGTAAGGCCACATTATCAAAAGCCGTTAAATGTTCTAACAATCGGTAATCTTGAAAAACAACTCCAATTTGGCGACGAATCATAGCTTTGGCTGTACGGGACAGAGAATCTACTGTTTGTCCGAATAAACGCACTCGTCCCTTGGTGGGAAGGTGATCCAAATAAAGCAAGCCAAGTAAGGAAGTCTTTCCGGCCCCACTTTCCCCTGTCATAAAGTGAAATGACCCCGGCGCCAAAGAAAAGTGAATATCTTTTAATACATCTGTATTTCCTTTATAACGAAAAGAAACGCCGTTAAATTCAGCAATTACAGGTGAAAGAGCTTCATTTGATGTCATTTTTTTATCCTCTTTTTTAAAAAGTGTTGCATCTTTTTTTTAAAACTTGTATATACTATGTACACCATTTTTATAAAAAGGGAAAGAAAAAAATGCTTATTACATGTCCAAAATGTTCTGCTAACTATCAAATTCCTGAAGAAATTAAGTTGACTGAAGGTAAGAAAATGCAGTGTTCTGCCTGCCAGTATATTTTTGAATTTCATCAAAAACAGGAAAAGCCAATGTCTCAAAAGCCTCATTTGTTGCCACCTGAGGATGCTGTGTTGTCTTATGATGCTCAAGTCCAACATATTGTTGTTAAAACTTCTGAACCTCATGTATCTGCTGATACGAAACCAGTTTTACCCGAGGTTTTTCGTCCTCTTCAACACACTGAACAATCGACGCATTTTCCTTATTTTTGGTGTTTAATCAGTGTTTTGTTATTCGTGGGTTTGTTTGCTATGGGATGGCTCTGGCGTGATTTGTTGTTGATGAAAAGTCAGCCACTTCCTTTTAATCATTCTTCAGTTCCTGTTCGTGTTCATAAACAGCCTGTTGTCAAAACTGATTCCCCCGTTACCCCTTCAATTCCTCTTTTTGTGGCTGAAGAAGTGGCTCAGCCTTCATCTGAAGAACAAGCTTTTTTACCTAACCCCCAACCTACTGTTCAATCTGTTCATTTTCGGAAAACGCCAACAGGGGATGCTGTGTTGATTGAGGGTGTTTTAAAAAATACAACATCGGAAACGATTTCTGTTCCTGAAAAAGTTTATGCATTGGCTTATGATACCAAGGGCTCTTTAGTCTTTGAAAAGGAAATTTATTTACCCAATGGGGTGTTGTATCCTGATATGGAACAGCCCTTTTTTGGCACTTATACACCAGTGAAGGAGGAGATTCAATGGGTAGATGTTGTTTTGGAAAAATAATATTTTGCTCGTTCTGTTTAGGATTTGTAGGTTCTGCTTTTGCCTATTGTCCTTTGGCGGATAAGTATAGACAGGAAAATCAATCCACACAGGAAATGATAGCCCTTAATGTATGTGCCTTATCTTTGAACGATGATGATTCTCAAATGAAAATGGCAGAAGGGTATATGCAGGGTTTAAACGGACTTAGAAAGGATGAAAAACAAGCTCTTTATATGTATCAATTGGCGGCGGAAAATGGTAATGCTGAAGCACAGGTGAAATTAGCGGAACTCCTGCAAAGTTACGATACCACTTCTGAACGTCGTCAGGAATTAAAGGCATATCAGCAAAAACTTCAAAAAAGTGATGATCCAACGGCTTTTGGGGGTGAGATTCAACACCCTTATACATTGTTGTTGTTGGCTTCTGAGCGTCCCGACAATAAATGGTATTACCCCAGTTTAAATCGCTCCGCGCCGGCCCGAACAACAGTATTATTACAAAATTATAAAATTACGCCTGAAAAACGTCAGGCGGCCATGAAAGATGCTTCTCGGTGGAAAACTCGGAAATTATTGGAAATGGCACGTGAAATTTTGACGGAGTCGGACTATCAAGATTTTGAAAAGCGTTTAAAGAATAATGCCACTCGTACTCAAGCAATGAGCGAATTGAAAGAGCGCTTGACGGGTTATGTGAATAAAAAGAAAAAGGATAAAGGTCAATGAAACAAAAGCTTTATGTCAAAACATTCGGTTGTCAAATGAATGTGTACGATTCTCACCGAATGGTTGAAGCCCTTAAGGTTCAAGGATTTACATTAACGGATAAGCCTGCTTTGGCGGATGTGATTCTACTTAATACCTGTCATATTCGGGAAAAGGCCTCTGAAAAATTGTTTTCTGAAATTGGGCGTTTATCCAAGCAAAAGAAAAAGTCAGCTTTGATTGTGGTGGCTGGCTGTGTTGTCCAAGCGACAGGCAAAGAAATCCTGCGCCGTTCTCCTTTAATTGATATTGCAGTGGGGCCTCAAAATTACCATCAATTGCCAGAATTGATAGCTTGTTATAATCGTAAGAAAGGGCGAGTGATTCAGGCTGATTTTCCGGCTGAGTCCAAATTTGATACTTTGCCGATGCCCACCAATAGTCCTGCCAATGCCTTTTTGGCGATTCAAGAGGGCTGTGATAATTTTTGCACATACTGTGTTGTCCCATATACCAGAGGATGCGAATACTCTCGCCCGTCAGCCGATATTTTGCGGGAAGCTAAAGCCCTTGTAAAAGCAGGTGCAAAAGAGATTATGTTATTGGGCCAAAATGTGAATTGTTGGCATGGGGATAAAGGACGGGATTTGGGCGACTTAGTGCGTGATGTGGCTAAAATCAGGGGACTCAAGCGTTTGCGTTATACGACTTCATACCCCAGTAAAATCACCCAAAATCTGATTCAAGCGCACGCTGATACAAAAAAACTGATGCCCTATATCCATTTGCCGATTCAGTCTGGCTCGGATAAGATTTTAAAGGGTATGAATCGTCAATATACTGTGGCGCAGTACGAAAAAATTGTTTCTGGTTTTCGGTCAGCTCGCCCTGATATAGCGATTTCGTCAGATTTTATCGTGGGCTTTCCTGGGGAAACCGAGGAAGACTTTGAAGAAACGCTAAAACTGGTGGAACGTGTAAAGTATGCCAGTTCCTTTTCGTTTAAGTACAGTCCTCGCCCCGGCACACCGGCAAGTCTTATGAAGAATCAAATCCCCGAGGACGTCAAGACCCGTCGTTTGATGAAACTTCAGAAATTGTTGCAATCTCAACAACGGGCATTTAATGAATCAACTGTTGGTAAAACGTTGGAGGTTTTACTGACCGAGCGTGGTAAGAATAAAGGTCAATTGGTGGGGTATACCCCTTATATGCAAGGAACTGTTGTCAAAGCTCCCTTGAAACTGTTAGGTGAAATCGTCAAAGTCAAAATTACCTCAGCCTCTGCTACCGCTCTGACAGGCGAACTTATTAAATAAAACTGTGGTTAAAAACGATTGTTGATTAGATAGCAATCATATAAAATTGGGGCATTTGAGTATTAAAAAATACACTTTTAACCCTAAAATACAGTCAAAAGTGTAAAAATTTATGAAAAAAGATACGTTAAGATTTTTACTTAACTTGTAAATATCTTTTAAAGTTTTTTATTCACAAACAGCTAACGGAGCCGAACTCGTTTTGTCATTAACATAAACATATCCTGCTGCTGCTCCACCTACTTGAACAACATAAGAGCTACCTCCCGACTGATACTGATTGGATAACCAAATTGTATGTGTATTGTTATTAAAACGAGCTTGTAAAGTTGATAATGTGGTAGAAGTGACACACTCTCCTCCTTTAGTCAGAATTCCCCCATCTGGACAATCTGATAAATAGCACTCGCTTTCAGGTATTTCAATTTTAATATCCTCTAAACTGGGGACTTTCTTCCCAATTGCAGCACAAAAACTCATTGCTGTTCTCCAATCAGTTCCTCGATTTTCGTCTAAATCTGTTCGTAATTTACCAGAAATACGTTGTTCGGAAGATACAAGATGACAAGTATTTTGAGGATTGCAATGTTTCTGAGTACAACAATAATAGCTACTGTTTATTCCACCACAATCTAGATTTCCATCATAATGATTGGGATTACAAGAGCGCTCAGTAAAGTCTTCAATGCATCTACCCCCCTGACAAATTCCATTTTCTTTTCCTCCATTAAAATTACAAACATTGTTTTCATAGTTAGAAGTATTACCTGTATCTGAATTACAACATTGATTGTTCTTTCCTGAACAACAATCAGATTCAACACAAGAATTTGATTCCGAACACCATTTATATAGCTTTTTACATTCCTCTTCTGTTGTATAATCACTAGCCTGTGATACTGTACTTAAGTTATTGTTAAATGTTAATTCCGTACAATCATCACTAATCCATTGAATAGGACTATCCATTTCAATCAGTGATTTCATTTGAGTACAAACACTTTCATCAACAGCATCTATAAGGATATTAAACTGGTTATCATTCTTTCGGGAAACTTGAAATCCATAGTTTTTCGGGTCTGTAAACTCGTCAATTAGTTCAGTTGAAGGTGTTGTTGGGGCTTTTAGACCATTTAATGAAATCTTACTGGCAACAATAATTGCTAGCTTTGTTACTTCTTCTAATAATTCATTGGTTCTATATTTTGTCATTGCTGTTTTATAACCCGCAATACCGGCAATGGATAATACCCCAATAATGGCCAATACACCCAGCATTTCTACCATAGAACGACCATTCTCGTCATTCTGAGTATAACGAAGAATCTCTTTAAATCCTTCGTATTCACTTTGTATAATAGTGTCTTTTTTCATTTTTAAAAGGCTCCTTTTCCCCCAAAAAAATCTGTGATGCAAATTGAAAGTTCTATCTCCCACAAGGTGGCATCACAATTAACACCTTGCCCTTTCAAGCTACATTACTTTTTTTAAATTGCAACTTATTTTTTTAATCCTTGCTTTCCTTTTTAAAATCCGCTAAACTGAATACCAACGAAAGGAGTTCTTGAAATGAGTGAGAATTTAACCCTTAAAACAACCTTAAAACATATTAATCCCAGAACGGCAACTCAAAGTCAATTTATTGAGGCGATGAATACACATGATATGGTATTCGGGATGGGGCCAGCAGGGACAGGAAAAACTTATTTGGCAGTGGCAAAAGCAGTCAATGAAATGTTGGCTAATCGTGTGGACAAGATTATTTTAACCCGTCCAGCAGTGGAAGCAGGAGAAAACTTGGGTTTTCTTCCTGGCGACTTAAAGGAAAAAATTGACCCGTATTTAAGGCCTCTTTATGATGCCTTATATGAGATGTTGCCACGGGATGTGGTGGGTAAAAAGATCGCAAATGGTGAAATTGAAATTGCACCACTGGCCTATATGCGTGGTCGGACTTTGACACATGCGATGATTATTTTGGATGAAGCACAAAATACAACACCTATGCAAATGAAAATGTTTTTGACCCGTTTAGGTGAAGGTTCTCGAATGGTCATCAATGGTGATTTGACTCAAACCGATTTACCACGTGGAGGTGTTTCTGGTTTGGCCGAGGCTGAGCGTATCTTGAAGAATGTCCCTGAAATTGCCTTTGTGGAATTCACTAATAAAGACGTGGTG
The DNA here is from genome assembly GCA_045617605.1 of Alphaproteobacteria bacterium. Lineage (GTDB taxonomy): Bacteria > Pseudomonadota > Alphaproteobacteria > CAAHEQ01 > UBA3637 > UBA3637. The sequence continues at coordinate 8,211 of JAZLIX010000052.1, forward strand.
CGCCATGGCTTGGTGTCCAAGATTGTGTTAGCTTATGAACAAGAAAAAGCAAAAGAAAATGCCAAGCGTTGATATTCAAATTCGTGATAAACACTTTTGGCGTTTGATTCGGCCACGGGCTTTTTGTCGTCATATTATTTCATCGGCTTGGATGGGAAGTCCTGAGATGGAAGTTTCTGTGGTTTTGGCAGACGATTCATTTGTGCATGCTCTTAATAAACAGTATCGTGGCAAGGATAAGCCGACCAATGTTTTGTCGTTTGAAAACGAAGGTCTTTGCGCTGGGGATATCGTGATTGCCTATGGCGTTTTGTGTCGTGAGGCAAAGGAACAACATAAATCTTTTCGGGCTCATTTGGCTCATTTATTGGTGCATGGGACTTTGCATTTGCAAAAATATGACCATTTAACAGATAAGCAGGCAAAAAAAATGGAGTCTTTGGAAACAAAAATTATGCAGAAACTGGGTTATGCTGATCCCTATCAGGAGGATAAATGTTAAATAAAATCAAATCTTTTTTTGAAAAACATCCAGAGGAAGAAGAGGCTATTGAAACCCTTGAAGAAATTATGGATCAACGTGAAGAACGGGGGGATGAAGTTCTGGTTGCTGATGATGAAGTTTTACTTATGAAAAATCTTTTTCATTTGCGTGATATTCGGGCAGAAGATGTCTTGATTCCCCGCAGTGAAATCAGTGCTATTTCTGTGACGGCCAAAAAAGAAGACCTGAAAAAAATTATTTTACGTGACAAGTTCACACGAATCCCTGTCTATGAAAAAACATTGGATAATATCATAGGTGTTCTTCATACAAAAGATTTATTGTGCGATTTATTGCAAAAAAAAGAAATCAATATTTTATCTTTGATGAATAAAAATGTTCTGTTTGTTCCGACTTCTGTGCATGTTTTGGACTTATTGCGGGAAATGCAGTCCAAGAGTATGCAACTTTGTGTTGTTGTGGATGAATTCGGTGGAACGGCAGGTTTGATTACTTTGGAAGATTTGCTGGAAGAAATCGTTGGGGAAATCGAAGATGAACATGATGCTTTGGATACGCCTCCAGCTATTCAACGAATTTCACCAACAGTTGTCGTGGCAGATGCCAGAGTTAAACTCACGAATTTAGAACGCAGTATTGGACATTTTTTAACTCCTAAAGATAAGGAAGCTGATATTGATACGGTTGGTGGGCTTGTTTTTTATATGGCAGGTCGTTTGCCAGCTCGAGGTGAAATTATTACCCATACTTCTGGCGTTAAGTTTCAAGTGTTGGAATTGGCATCACGTCGGATTAAGAAATTGCGAATCAGTTATTCTCCTGCCAAGAAAACAGTGGGAAAGGCCAAGAAGGCTCAATGAAGATTATCACATTCGGATGCAGAATGAATGCGTTTGAATCGGCTGTGATGGCTGAAAAAATATCCGAATCGGCTGATGTGGTGATTGTGAATACTTGTGCGGTGACAGCTGAGGCAGAACGTCAGGGACGTCAGGCACTTCGACGGGCTCGTCGTGAAAATCCAACTGCTACCGTTGTTGCCACAGGATGTGCTGTTCAATTAAATCCTAAATCCTATCAAGAAATGCCCGAAGTTGACAGAGTTTTGGGGAATCGTGAAAAATTGGAAGAAACATTTTTAAATGGGACTATTTCTTCGGCAGTGGGGGCTATTCCCGATGATTTATCTTTGCCGGTTATTACGCATTTTGAAGGGCGAACAAGGGCCTTTTTGCAAATTCAACAAGGGTGCAATCACCATTGTACTTTTTGTATCGTACGGTTTGCCAGGGGGAAAAATCGGGGGTTATCTATTTCCCAAATCATTGAGCAAGCCCGTACTTTTATCCAAAATGGTTTTTCTGAAATTGTTTTAACTGGGGCAGATATTGTCTCACATCCAGATGGTTTTTGTCGTGTGGTACGTCTTTTATTGGAACAAGTCCCCGAGATTAAGCGTTTGCGCTTTGGTTCACTGGATCCTGCTCCACTGAAACAGGATTTTGTTGATTTAGTCAGGGATTTTCCTCAAATTATGCCATACTTTCACTTTTCTATTCAGTCTGGGGATGATACAGTTTTGCACCGAATGGGACGTCGCCATAAGCGTGAGGATGTTTTAGCCCTTATTAAAGCTCTTAAAAAAATTCGTCCGAAGGCAACTTTTGGGGCCGATTTAATTACAGGATTTCCTGGTGAAACAGACGAACAATTTCAAAATACACTGGATTTAGTTAAAAAAGGAAACATTACCCACTTGCACGTTTTTCCTTATTCAGAACGTCCAGGAACGTCAGCTATCAAATTAAAACCAGTGATCCCTGTCGCAACACGTAAAAAGCGGGCTCAACTCTTACGTTCTTTGGGAACTGAATTGACTCAAAAACTTTATCAAGAAATGCAGGGGAAAAAGGTATCCGTTTTAATGGAGTCCAATAAAAAAGGCTGGACAGAAACCTATTTACCTGTTATACTAAGCGAAAAAGCTCAACAGGGTGAAATTAAAACACTCACAATCAAAGGATATACAGAAGATGGGTTGGTTGGATAAATTAAAACAGGGAATGAAAAAAACGGCAGCCCGACTGTCTGGTGTCAGTGGTACTGATTTAGATTCATTGGAAGAAGCCTTGATTTTGGCAGATGTTGGGGTTAAAACGGCTCACGATTTGGTTGAATCCGTCAAAAAAGAAAAGCCCGACACTATAAAGGAAAAACTTTCCCAAATTCTCATTCAGAAACTGGACCCGATTGCCAAACCTCTTCAAATTCAAAAATCAGATATTCCTTTCATTATTTTGATGACTGGGGTCAATGGGGCGGGTAAGACGACCACGATTGGCAAATTGGCACACCAGTATAAAAATCAGGGCTTTTCTGTAGCTATGATAGCGGCCGACACTTTTCGTGCAGGGGCTGCTGAACAATTACAGCGTTGGGCAGAACGTACGAATTCCCCCATTTTCATTGGACAGGAAAACGAAGATCCGGCCGCTCTTGTCTATAAAAGTTTAGAAGAAATCAAGAAAAATTCTGTGGATATTGTTTTTATTGATACTGCAGGTCGTCTTCAAAATAAATCAGACTTGATGCAAGAATTGGCAAAGATTCGTCGGATTATTCAAAAACATTATGAAAATGCGCCACAAGAAACGATTTTAGTTTTGGATGGGACTTCTGGGCAGAATATCCTTTTGCAAGTAAAACTGTTTCAGGAAGTTTGTCCTTTAACTGGTCTTATTATGACTAAATTGGATGGGTCTGCCAAAGGAGGCGTTTTAGTGGCTTTGGCTGACAATTTTCATTTACCTGTTTATGCGCTGGGGGTAGGGGAAAGTATAGAGGATTTAAACTCCTTTACGGCTTCTGACTATGTGAATACTTTGTTGGAGGGTGTGCAATGATTAATATCCGCCAAACTTTAAAAAAAGCTGGTCGTTTGGATTTCTCTGATTGGCGTCATCTTGTTTTACTTTCTATTGGTTCTTTTTTATTGGGATTATCTACAGTCTTTTTGGATGTGGGAACATTGGGGGCGTTTATTCAAAAAAATACTTCCTATGCTTTAGGGATTGATTTTTTGTTGTTGGCTCTTTGTTTAACATGGGTTGGGTCTATTACTGTAAAATTAGATAGACGTCATGGTTATGGGGGCGTTCCTCTAACTGCTTTCTTGACTTTTCTTTTATTTGCTCTTTTAAAATTGATAGAGTTTTATCCAACTTCGGTTATTCCTGTTAATCTTTTATTTATTTTTAAGTATGTTATGCCAGTTTTGGTGGCGTTTTCCTTTTGGACAATTGCCAGTCGTTTCATTGTTTTAAAGCTTAGTTCATTAAAATACATGGGCATTTTGGGGGCTTCCTTATTGGGGGTCTTTGTAGGGGGGGCTAGCCTTTCACAAGAATCCCCTGATGATATTTTGATGTCTGCTATTTTTGGATTTATTGCTTTAACGATTGTTTTAAAAATTTTAGTCTGGCTTTTGCCACAACCCATTGAAACATTTGTTCGTAAAACAGGGGGAGTTCAGGATATTTCAGAACGAAAAATGATTGATTGTATTTTGATGTTGGCTTTTACTTATTCAGCATCTAAGGCCTTGGGGGATGTTCTTCTTTATCAAAGTTTAACATCAGAAAATACTATTTCTCTTTTATCAAAGATATGGATGTATTGTGGTCTGTTTGGCTTTTTGGGTTTAGCCTTTTTATCTCACACACGCTTTTTATATACAACCCGTTGGGGATTATCTGTTCTGTGTATGGGCTTTTTCTTTTTGGCTGAAGGGGCTTTTTTGAATCTGCCTTGGCTTTTGTACACAGGTTTTGTGATTGCTTGGATTTGTGGTTTTTTGTATTGGAGACCTTACCTTAGCTTGTTACCTCGTCCTCTGACATTGGGCGAAGGGATGCGTCTTCGGAAATTGCGCCAAGTCTTGATTGAACCTTTAGGGTTCTTTTTGGTTGGGGCATTCATTCTCACTCTTTCACGTTTTTGGTTAGCCTTGATATTAGCTGGTTTAGCTCTTTTATTAATGGGATTGATGGGGATTTCTATTGTCTTATATAGTCGGTTACTTTCACGTTTATGTAAAATACGTTTTTGGTGTGGTGGGCCTTTAATGCTGATTTCTGATAAATTAATTCAGCGTGTAGAACAGGGGGCACAAAGCGATTCTGTCCAAGATGCTATTTACTTTTTAAGGATTATGGAAGTGTCGCATTTCCCTGGTTTTAAAAAACAACTTTTAAAGGCTCTTCACCATTCTAAACCAGAGGTGCGCTTATTTGCCTTGGATAAATTGGATACCTATCATTTCTACCACTTAAAGGTTATGCAAGTGGTGAAACATGTTTTTCAAAAGGATCAAGATGCTCGTGTACAAGCACGTGCATTGGCCTATCTGATCCAGTATGAAGGGGATTATAATTCCCAAAAAGTTTATCAGCTCTATGGGCACTATTTGACTGATAAAGAATTAAAGGCTGGTGCGATTATGGGCTTTTTACAAATTGGTGGCGAATGGGGATTGTTGGCGATGGATAGTCTTCAAAAAATGGTGTCCAGTTCCTCTTTAACAGAAAATTTACAAGCTCTTTCTATTATTGATAAGATTCATCAAAAAGGGTTGGTGGGGCTTATTTTACCACTTTTACAATCTCCACATTTAGAAGTAGTGCGTGCAGCTTTATTGACAGCAGGACGTATTGGTCATACTCAAACTTTAAGCTTTGTTTTTCAAAATTTAGATCACCCCGAATTACAAGAAGAAGCTTTAAAAGCCTTGATGTTATATGGAAAAACGGCTTTTCCACCTTTGGAAAAAATGCTTTCAAATTCAAATGTGCCACTAACACGTCGTCGTAGTCTTATTCTATTTTTGGGCATTCTTCCTAGTGGCGAGGGAAAACAAATTTTATTACGTAATTTATATCTTTCGGATTTAAAAATGCGTAAAGAGATTTTTAAAGCAATTTTATCTTCTAAAATTGTTTGGGTTTCACATTCACGTAAAAAGATTTTACGTTCTGGACTTTTTCAGGACATTTGCTGGTGGCAATTATTGAATCGATATATTTTATTGTGTCAGCAAGTTCCTGTCCCAGCTTTGGGGGATTCTTTTTCCTTTTTACGGCGAGCATTTGAAGAGATGTGTCAAGATTTACGTGAATTAATTTTGGATCAAGTTGTTTTGTTAAAGCCTAATATATTGGTTCAAAAGGCAATTGATATATTACGTGGAACACCTTCTCAACGATTTATCAGTGCTACTGGTATTTTACAAGATTTGTTACCTTCTAAGCTTTATAACCAAATTGCTCCTGTTTTACTTTCACCTCTTGTATCTCCTGAAGAAGAAAAGGAAAATCCAATGGATGTTGTTGAAGCAAAACATTTCTTGGAACAATTGATTGTTGCTCCTTCTTTTCCAACAAATAGATGGGTTACTGCGGCCGCTTTATATGGTTTACAAAAAGTAGGGGATGATCAAAGTCAAATGGTTGTATCTCAAGCCCTTCAGTCATCTTCACCTGTCGTTTTAGAGGCCGCCTTGGATCTTTTATCTCATTTAGTTCCAGATAAGAAAAAACAAGAAGAATATTTACAAATACAACTTCATAAAGTGCCTAAAAATTTAAATTTAGAAACCTATTTAACACAAAGGAGAAAAAATGATTACCTATGAAAAAGTTCTGGTTCTGAAAAATGTTACTTTGTTTGAAAAGGCTTCTGAATTAGCCTTATCAGATTTAATCTCTGTTGCCCAAGAACAGATGTTGAAAGCTGGGGAAGTTTTGTTAGAGTCTGATAAAAAAAATCATTTTCTTTATGTTGTTTTATCTGGGCTTTTAGAAATGCAAAATGATAAAAAAGGACTTCAAGAGTTTGGTCCTCGTCAAATCATTGGAGAAACGACTGTTTTTAGTCCGGCCCTTTTATCGGGGGAACTTAAGGCAAAAGAAAAGAGTTTTATTTTAAAAATTTCTGCAGATCAGCTTTATCGTGTTATGGCTTTACATCCGACTTTAGCTTACAGTTTTTTAGAAGAATTATCTA
>JAZLIX010000053.1:0-12809 GCA_045617605.1 Alphaproteobacteria bacterium
GTATCAAATTGATGTATATCCCACTTCATGTTTCTATTATAGCTCATTTTATTCCAAAAATCAAAATAATTCTTGACTTTTCAAATAAAAATCAGGAAAATGTATTCGTTATAACAGGGTAAAAGGGAACAACATTGTGAAACGTAAAAGGATCTTTGTTCTTTTTTTGTTTTTAGTGATAGCTGTTTCAATAACAGCTGGCATTTTTAGCTATCCTTCATTTATCCATCGTTCCCCTTTTGTTTTACAGGAAAAATATAGTCGTTATTTAGAAAATAAACTGATTAATTTACTGGAACCTGCCGTCGGAATTGGAAACATACGGGTCAATGTTCAAACAAATATCACCCATCAAAATACTACCCAAAAACAATATAACCCTTTTACTTTGGCAGAAACACAAACTTACGAAGAAGGTCCAGTTTTAACAAAACAATCTGTGAGTGTTTTAATCAATGGTAAATCACAAAAAAGATTATCTACCTATTACAACTTAATTAAAGCTGCCGTTGGTTTTGACCTGAACCGAGGAGATCAATTAAGTGTTGTTATTTTACCTTTTGTAACCATTCCTTTATGGACACTAGGACTAACCCCACTTACATTAGTTCGGATTGGAGCTGTTTTAATCCTGATGATTTTACTGGGAAGTCTTTGGTTATTTAAAGAATGGCATAAAAATTCTCAAAAAAAATCTCAGTATTTTTATGCAAATTCTTCCAAATTAAATGAACTTCTTAAATGGTCTGATGAAGAAATTCAAAAATTATTACACTATGTCAGCAAAAAAGACTTGGTTAAGGCCTTACAAGGATGTTCCTGGGCCATTCAAAATGTTTTTAAACGAAATATTCCCCCCACTTTATGGCAAGAATTAATGTATCAAGAAAAAACTTGGTCAGTCGAAGAAACTCAAAAAGCACAAAAAAAGATAATACGTTTAGCTGAGTTACTTAAAGAGAGTGAATGATGCCTTTTATTGATCCTGATTTTTTACCTTGTGAAGCACAACCCGCAAAACATTTATTGATGACATCAGCAGATGATTCTGATGTAACAAAAATCTCTTTTGAGCTGGCAAAACTTTTGGAACAAAAAGGAAATTCTGTTCTATGGATAGATGGCAATTTAGGAGAAAAATCACCTAATTTTGGTCTTGAAAATCCGAATTTAGAAAAAGTAATTCTAGGACAATTACCACTCACCGATGCGATTTTTCAAATAGAAAATATTTCTGTATTGGCAGGTCATTCAAAACATTGTTTAGCTGAGTTGCCTGAAAGCAAGCAATATCAATTTTTGACGGATTTACAGGATACTTATCCTAACTACGATAAAGTGATTCTGTCTGTGGATGGAAAAAATCCCACTTTACAACAAAAATGGATTCAACAAACAGATAATACCTATCTATTATTTAAAACCAAAAATTTGTTATTAAATCGCACGTTAGCTTGGCTGAAAGAAAATCAAGCAAAAGGACTGATTGGTTTGGGTAAAAATGATCAAGAGGTATTATTGACCTATATGCGATTAAAAGATATATTAGGCGTTATTCCTGAATTGATTTTAGATATAAAAAAAATCGCCCCGTAAAAGAGGCGATTTTCTGATTAGATTTTTTCCAGTAAAGATAGAAAATCTTTATAAATGATTTTTCCAAATTTCTTTAATAAAATCCAAACTGAATGTTGATAAAGTAAAACCTAATGTTGGAACAATAGCCCCAATAAAAGGATTTCCTAAATCTAGTGAATACATAAAAATAACCATTACAAGATAAGTTAATAAGGCAACACTTAAGCGACGGGTTTTACTTGTCTCCCAAGACTTATCCAATTCAACTTTTTTATTGCGAGCTTTAATATTGATAATTTCTTTTTCTATATTCATAAAGATACCTCCTGTGTTTTCTATTATATCACAAATCTTCAATATGTCAACTTTCATCATATAAGTCTTAAAATAAGAAATCTTAGATTTAGACATCAAAAAAAATCGCCCCGTAAAACGAAGCGATTTTCTGTTTCGTTTCCCGAGATTAACGAGAGTAGAATTCCACCACCAAATTTGGCTCCATTTGAGCTGCATAAGGGATTTCTGTGAATTGAGGAACACGTACAAACGTTCCCTTCATTTCCTTTTCATCTACTGTCATATAATCTGGCACATTGCGTTCTGTGGAAGCCAAAGCTTCAATCACAACAGCCATTTCCTTAGCCTTGGAACGCACAGCGATTTCATCACCGGCTTTGACCAAGTAAGAAGGAACGTTCACGACTTTACCATTAACGGTCACGTGAGCATGACTGACAAACTGACGAGCCGCATAAATTGTGCTGACAAACTTCATACGATAGACAATGCTATCCAAACGGCGTTCCAACAAACCCACCAAGTTTTCAGAACTATCGCCCTTTAAACGTAAAGCTTCTGCATAGTATTTACGAAGTTGCTTTTCAGAAATATCGTAAACACCCTTCAGCTTTTGTTTGGCGTGCAACTGAGTCCCATAGTCGGTTGCTTTCTTACGATCAGCACCATGTTGACCAGGTCCATAATTACGTTTGTTGAAAGAAGATTTTGCCCGTCCGGACAAGTTTGCGCCTAAACGGCGGTCAATTTTAAATTTAGATTCAAGTCTTTTAGACATTTTATTTTCCTTATTTTTAGTTGCCCCGATAGTCTTTTACCGAATTGCAAAAGCGTGAGCGGATGGTTTGTTCCAAAGGCTCCACATTCTCAGGGAATAGGCAGAATTATAGCAGAAAAAAGGAAGAAAGTCAAGAGAAAACTATCCTTTTGAAGTTTGAACTGAATATTTGCCAAGAGATTCTTTGGGGAATTTTTCCCTCAGAATGACTAAAATTACTGATACCGAAGAGCTTCAATCGGATCCAAGCGCATTGCCTTACGGGCTGGTAAAGCACCAGAAATTATCCCAACAACAATCGCTACACTAGCTGAAATCACCACAGACCACATGGAAATAGGCACTTCATAACCATACAAGTGGCCTGCGATTTGCGAGAGAGCGACCCCAAAAATCATCCCAACAAAGCTCCCCATAAAGGAAATCAAAATCGCTTCGGCCAAAAACTGAACCATAATCCAACGATTCGGAGCCCCCAAAGCTTTACGCGTGCCGATTTCACGCGTGCGTTCGGTCACAGACACCAGCATCATATTCATAATACCGATAGAGCCAACCACCAATGAAATAGAGGCTATAGCAGCCAACAAGGCCGATAGAATAAAACCAATCTGCCGGACTTTATCCACCATTTCGGTCAGTAAGTGAAGTGAAAAGTCATTCTCTACCCCTTCTTTTAGGTGGTGGCGTGTACGCAACTGGTATTCAATTCGGCGTGATACCAATTCCATTTTGTCCTCACTGGTCACTTTCACAAAAGCCACATCCGCATATTGAGGACGATAAGACCCTTTTAAACGTTGACGTACTGTTGTCACAGGCATCATCACAATGTTATCTTGGTCTTCACCCATCAGGTTATCGCCCTTTTCCTTTAAAATGCCAATGACGGTAAATGGTTTACCTTTCAGGCGCAACGTCTTGCCAATCGGATTTTGAAGGCCGAACAGTTCGTCTACAACCGTTTGTCCAATCAGGACATAGGGCTTTCCCGCCTTGACATCCTTTTCTGTAAAGGGAATGCCTGAAGCAATTTCCCAGTTGCCAACATTTAAATATTCAGGTGTTGTGCCATAAATTTGGACACCATAGTTGTTATTCCCAAAAACAGCTTGGGCTGCAGTTGCCACAACATAGGAAGATGTTTCCACGTCAGGTAAAGAACGCAAAGATTCAACATCCGCAAAGCTGGCTGTCGGCTTACCACGCCCACCACGAACACCCCCACTGACTGTTTGAGCCGGTGAAATAATAATCAAGTTCGTGCCCATAGAATCAAAAGTTTTTGTGATTTCATTTTGGACTGTTTGTCCAGCCGCCACCATCATCACAACAGCCCCCACACCAATCACGATTCCCAACATTGTCAGGAATGAGCGCATTTTATAGGCTGAAACAGAAATCCACGCTTCTTTTAAAATTTGAAAAATCATGGCTTATATTCCTCCCGTGGTCCATCATAGTGAATCTGTCCGTCCATAATCATGATCAAGCGTTTGGCATAATCAGCGATATCTTCTTCGTGGGTCACCAAGACAATCGTAATGCCTTGTTTATTAAGGTCTGTAAACAAATCCATAATTTCATTAGAAGTACGTGTATCAAGGTTTCCCGTCGGTTCATCGGCAAAAATAATAGCTGGATCATTGACCAGCGCACGTGCAATAGCCACACGTTGTTGCATACCACCAGAAATTTGGGTAGGCAAGCGATCTTCATAGCCCTTTAATCCCACATGTTCTAATAGTTTGATGGCTTTTTCACGGCGATCTGTTGCCGACACATTTTGATAAATAAGGGGCAAGGCCACATTATCTGCCAACGTTCTTTTCATCAATAAGTTAAAGTTTTGAAAAACAAAGCCGATTCTTTTTCCCCGAATTTTCGCCATATCGGCATCGGATAAATGGGCCACATTTTGACTTTCCAACAGGTATTCGCCTGAAGTAGGTCTGTCCAAACATCCCAAGATATTCATCAAGGTGGATTTACCCGAACCCGAGTGTCCCATAATCGCCACAAACTCACCTGATGTAATCGTAAAATTGATATGTTTTAAAACACTCTGGCTAGTCCCACCGGCCATAAAATAGGTTTTACAAACATCCTTTACTTCAATGACGGCTTGACTCATTTACGACGTCCTCTTTCCTTGGCTTCCAAAATAACACTGTCCCCTTCTTTTAAGCCCGATTTTATTTCAATCAAAGACAAATCTGCCAACCCTTTTTCAATAATGACAGGTTCCATTTTTTTACCATTAAAATGATAGACAACCGCTTGAGTCGGAGTTAAATCAGAAATCTTTTCCATTTCCATTTGGGATTTAACAGCACTGGAAGGCTTATACTGTAAAGCCATGGCAGGTAACGTCAGAACATCCAAAGCCTCCTGAATTTTGATATCAACAGATGCTGTCATCCCTGGTAAAAGCTTACGAGAAGAATTATCCACCTGAATCACAACTGTGTACATCACCACGTTTTGTTCTTCGGTGGGAGAAAGACGAATTTGTTCTACTGTTCCATCAAAAATATCATTGGGATAAGCATCCACCATAAAAGTAACCGGCATATGGGTTGTAATCATTCCGATATCAGCTTCTGCAATATTGGCTTCAATTTGCATTTTGGTCAGGTCTTCAGCAATTTTGAACATAGTCGGTGTGGAAAAGCTGGCTGCCACTGTTTGACCTTGTTCCACTTCCTTGGAAATCACTGTCCCTGACACAGGGGAAGTAATGGTCGCATAACCATAATTTTGGTTGGCACGATTAAAACTCGCCTGAGCACTTAAAACATTGGCTTTAGCAGTTTCAAGGGCAATTTCAGCCTCCTCAAAAGTTGTTTTAGCAATCAATTTTTCATCATAGAGTTGTTTCGTACGATTATAATTGAGCTGTTCAATTTTTTCTTTAGCACTGGCTAAATTCAATTGGGCTTGTGCATCATTCAAATTTTCCAACAAAACTGAAGTATCCAATCGTGCCAACACCTGATCTTTTTCAACTTCGTCATTATAATCAGCTAACACTTCTTCAATAATCCCAGAAACTTGGGTCCCAACACTGACGGTATTAATTGGTTGAATTTTACCCGATGCATTGACAGAATAAACCACATTACCCTTTTCAACTTTTACCAATTCAAAATCGGATTCTTTTAGGCGTTTATCCCCACCTTTTGATAACAGTTTCCAACCTCCAAAAACCACCAAAGCAACTATACAGGTTGTAATAATAATCTTTTTCTTGGTCATTTTAATCCCCTTTCTGTTAAAAACATCCTAAACAATTTTCATCTTCTCGTCAAGGAAAAACTTGCTTTTTTTTGAAAATTATGGCATTTTATAAGAAAAGGAGAAGATAATGAAAAAGCCACAAAATCAAAGACAACAACGTGTTTCCAGCGAAATTCAACGTGTCATTGCCGATATGTTGATGCGGAACGACTTGTTTATTGAAGGACTGAAAGCCCCCTATTTAATGATTACAGAGGTACAAGTTGCCTCGGATTTTTCTTATACAGACATTTATTTACGGGCAATTCCCCCTGTTGATACCGATGAACAAGTGGAATTATTGATTGAACACAAAGGAGCTTTCCGTAAAAGAATTGGCGAAAAAGTACGCCTTCGGATTGTGCCGGAAGTACGTTTTCGGGCAGATACTCGTTTTGAACAAGATCAGCATATTCTTGATATCCTGAACAGTCCACGTGTGAAAGCTGATATTGACAAATATAAAAAATAACTTAAACGGCTGGTTAGTCATTGATAAACCTAAAGGTATCAGTTCTGCAGGCGTGGTGGGACGGATTAAATTCTTATTACATCCACAAAAAATCGGCCATGCAGGAACTTTAGATCCTTTGGCAACAGGTGTTTTACCTATTGCTTTGGGTAAAGCGACCCGTTTAATTCCCTTTGTCATGGAGGACACAAAAACCTATGAATTCACGATTAAGTGGGGGGTGGAAACAGATACAGATGATTTAGGGGGAACAGAAGTTGCGACTTCTGAAAAGTGTCCCACAAAAAAAGAGATTTTAAATATTTTACCAAAATTTCGGGGGCAAATAACACAAACTCCATCGGTTTATTCTGCCATTAAAGTTGGGGGAAAAAGGGCCTATGAATTGGCACGCAATGGGGAAAAGGTGGATATTCCCATTCGACAAATTAGTATTCATCAATTAGAGCTGGTGAAAACCACAAAAACAATGGCGGATTTTGTAGCAACGGTCAGTAAAGGCACTTATATTCGGACACTGGCGCATGATTTGGCGCACGCTTTGGGGACTGTGGGGGTTGTAGTGCGGTTGCATCGTATTCAAGATGGTCCTTTTGAAATAAAACAAGCGTGCTCTTTAGAGGAAGAATTAAACATTTTACCCATAGACTGTGTATTAGGCACCTTACCAAAATTAGAGGTATCCACAGAAATTGCCCAACGTATAGGACATGGACAAAGAATTAAGGATAAAAATTTGTTAGAAAAATTACCACAAAATGTCGCCACTGCAATCATTTATCAACAAAAAATCATTGCCATTATGCACGTCGAAAAAGATGTTTTGCATCCCGATTGTGTTCTAGTATAAAAAATAAGTTGCAATTTTAAAAAAAGTAATGTAGCTTGAAAGGGCAAGGTGTTAATTGTGATGCCACCTTGTGGGACGTAGAACTCCCGATAGACTCCTCGACAATAATAACGAGGAAAATAGTTTGCCAGCCAACTTGGCTGGATGACGGCAAAATAAGCCGTCTGGTCAATATGCCGTACTATGTGTCTATATAGGTTCTAACGTCCAGTCGCTTTTGCATCACAGCGATTTTTTTAAGGAGAACCTTTTAAAATGAGTAAAAATATAAATAATGACTGTCATTCCTTGAGCAAGTTTTACTTGCGAAATAAAGAATCTAGATTCTTCGGGGCAAAGCCCACTCAGAATGACGAGAGTGGTCGGTCTATGGTAGAAATGTTGGGCGTATTGGCATTGATAGGCATTTTATCTGTGGCAGGTATTGCAGGTTATAAAACAGCGATGACAAAATATAGAACAAATGAATTATTAGAAGAAGTAACAAAACGCGCGATGGTTGTGGCCAGTAAGATTTCATTAAATGGTCTGAAAGCTCCAATGACACCTTCAGCTGAACTAATTGATGAATTTACGAACCCAAAAGGTTATGAATTTTTGGTTTCCAAGAAGAACGATAATCAGTTTAATATCCTTATAGATACAGTTGCAGAAGAAGTTTGTAATCATATGAAATCACTGATTGAAATGGATAGTCCTATCCAATGGATTGATGATGATTGTACCAAACTAACATTTAATAACGATTTAAGTGAGAAAAGCTCTAAAGATAATAAAGATGAAGAAAAAAAACAAAATTGTATGCAAGCAACTGAGTGCGCTAGTCAAATTTTAGCTGATGATGGTTGTACTTGTGCTCCTGCTGAGGCTGGACAATCATGTAATTCATACGATAAAAATGTCTGTGGTTTGGGATATTATTGTAAACCTTCCTATGTCCCCAATTGTACGGCTCCAGTAGGTGATGGTAGATGTACAATGATTAATGAAAATGAAGGAACACAAGTGGATGGACACTGGAATGGCCATTATGGTACTTGGTGGGAAAATAATAGTTGGTGTATTGGAAAGGGAAGTTCTGGCTCTATTACTTATGCCACTTTACAAGAAGACTATGATTGTGATAAATCTGTTCGTAATTCTTGTGCTTCTAAGATGAGGGCTAAAGGATTAGAGCTTTATTATTGGAGTCGTGAAGTTGAGGAAGATTCCTGTAGAGCATGGCAACCTAATCCACAGATTTGGATTTTTGAACCTGCTCAACGATCAATTGTTAAATATTCATTGTGTGAGTAGTTCTTGATTTAAAAGAATTCTTATATTGGGGCATTTGGGAGGAGATTCTTCGCTACGCTCAGAATGACGGAAATACACAAAGAGATTCTCAATCAAGTCGGGAATGACAAGTAAAACGTGCCATCCTGAACGAACATGAAGAATCTTAGATTCTTCGGGCTAAAAGCCATCAGAATGACGTATCTATTTCTTTTCGGGGAAGGTCATTAAAACACGCAAGCCTTTTTGAGGGCTGGTTTCCAATTTAATAGTACCGCCGTGAGCTAAAACTATATCTCGAACAATAGTCAATCCCAAGCCTACCCCTGATTGCCCCTTATCTTGAGGTTTTCCCAAACGGAAAAATGGTTTGAAAACATCTGCCCGTTTATTAGGGGGAATACCTGGACCATCATCATCAATGATAATTTGGACTTCCCCTTCACGATACCCAACAGAAACATTAGCCATATGGGCATATCTGGTCGCATTGGTCAATAAGTGAGAAAACACTCGCACCAATTCATTCGGACGCCCTAAAATAGCCAAAGGTTCTTCAATATGAAGCCCAACTGAAAAGTCCTCTGTTCGAAATTTTTCCACTAATTCCGTCATAAAAGGAGTCAACTCAATACGCTCCATTTCCTCTTTTCCTTCACCCTTGGCAAAAGAAAGATAGCCAGTCAACATATGTTCCACTTCGGTAATATCTTGATTCAAAGCCTGAACGACTTCGTCTTGTTCCATAGAGGATAGTTGCAACTTCATACGCGTCAAAGGTGTTCTTAAGTCATGAGAAACCCCAGCCAACATTGTTGTTCGTTCGGATAAATAACGTTCTATACGATCCTTCATTTCCAAAAAGGCTTGTCCTACCTGACGCACTTCATCTGCCCCTTCAATCTTGAAATTAATAGGTTGCCCCATACCAAACAATTCTGCAGCTTTGGCTAAACGAACCATAGCACGCACCTGATTTTTGATAAACAAAAAGGCAATACCAAATAGTAAGAAAGATGATACTATCATCCAAATTAAAAACACGATAACCGTAGAACTGTAAAAACGTTTACGAGGAACAGAAACATGCAAAACACCTTTGGGAAGCTGAATCAAAATTCGTTGTTGTCCCCCTTTTTCTGACCATGTTTGAACAGGATAAGGTAAATTTTTCAAAGCTGAACGCAAGTCTGAACTGACAGGTGATTTACGAAATTTTCCCGCTTCAGGCAACTTTTCATCAGCATCCCAAGAAAATTGCATTCGTAAAACGTCAGAAATTTGAGCTAAATTCTGATCAATGCCTGTTGGATTGAGCTTTACCCATTCAGCAACGCTTTCAATTTCCCCTGCAACACTGCTGGCCAATTGACGAGATATCGTATCCCAATGCCGATTGTAAAAGAAAACAGCCACAATCATCTGAAGTATAATCATGGGCATCAAAATAATTAAAACAAAACGTGACAACAAATGTGTTGGCAAAATATGTTTTTTAATAAATCTTAATATCTTTGTCATATTATTAATGAAACCTTTTTATTTAGGTAATTTTACAAGCTGATTCAAAATTTTATGTCCTTTTTCACCACCATCACCCTTAATTTTCTTCCACAAAATTTCCTGTAATAATAAAACATCATTATACAAAATAGTAAATTCTGGCTCAGAAAATGAGGAAGATTTTTGAATAACACGTTCTATATGTGAAACAACATCAGAAACAAGGGGATAACCAAACAAAATCCCCTGTTTTTTTAGGTAGGCTAAAATAGGTAATGTATCACGTAATTTCTTTGTCTTGCGAGGTTCATAAAAAGTACGAGCATCAATGAATGTTTGTTTTAATGTTTGTACCTCACCACAAGCCATTATAGGAAACAAACGTGCCAAATCATCTAAAG
Organism: Alphaproteobacteria bacterium; assembly: GCA_045617605.1. Lineage (GTDB taxonomy): Bacteria > Pseudomonadota > Alphaproteobacteria > CAAHEQ01 > UBA3637 > UBA3637. The sequence goes on from JAZLIX010000053.1 coordinate 10,434, forward strand.
CTTCTTGTTCTTCTTTCTTCATTGAGCCTCCTGATACAGGTTAAAAAGTATAAAAGATTTTAGAAACAAAGTCCAGTTTTTTTTTGGCAATATAAAATAATTTCTTGACAAAATTTAAACTTATGGTAAAATTTATATAAATTTTAACTGATAGGAAAAACTATGAGCGAAAATATCTCCTTATCTGAACTAAATCAACTGCGCAGAAATCATCAACAAATATGGCCCAATGATTTAATACAGGATATAAATGAAGGAGATGAGTATCCTCAAGTTTGTGAAGAACGAAAAGCTTATGATCGTTTAATTGCTCAAGAGCTATCAAAAAGAAAAGAAGAGAAGAAAACGCAATCGACAATGAAGAACAACCAGATGTTTCCTCTTCTGCTGTAACAAATTTACCAACTTTAGTTGTCCCTGGTTGGCAAAACACAAAAATAAAAGGTACCAAAAATTGGTCCGATTTTGAAAATTTACTGTTGTTCTATACAATTGGAAAACTAGTAGTCTCACAATCACAACAAATAAGCCCACAACAGGAAAAGGACAAATCAGAATTACGCAAAGCTATTGAAAGTTTTTTACCTTTAAGAAATCAGAAATTTTTACCTGCCGAAAAACGTGTTGCGGGTAAAAAAACTTATCTATCCTTTGGTAGAAACTATATTGATGCAACTTTAGCAGAAGATGATGCCCGCCTTCACGAATTAGACAGAGAAATTAAAGATGCCGAAGACAACAATTATTTCAACGGACAAAAATTACGAAAAAGCCAGACCATCGCCCTTAAAGTAATCAAGAAATTAAAAGAACGTTACGCTTAATTTTTAGAATTGTAATGCGCCATAATTCTGGCTTTATCACGTTGCCAGTCCCGTTTTTTTATGGCTTCCCGTTTATCAGAAAATGTTTTTCCTTGTGCCAAAGCAATTTTGACTTTAGCAATTCCCCGTTCATTAAAGAAAATTTCCAAAGGAACTATGGTACGTCCTTTTTGAGAAACTTCTTTAATTAAATGAGAAAGTTCCTTTTGACGCAATAACAACTTTCTGGGGCGAGCACTTTCTTGTTCTACAAAGCCACCCTTCCCTGACATATAATCGTCGATATGGGCATTGATTAAAAACAGTTCACCATATTCTGGGGAAACATAGCTTTCGCCAATACTGGCATGCCCCAAACGAAGTGATTTAACTTCCCCGCCAGTCAACATAACACCAGCCACCAATGTTTCCAATAGTGTATAATGGAATGACGCCTTTCTGTTTGTAGCAACCGAGCCAGTGGTTATCATGGACTTTTTCAAAATAGAACTCCTTTAATAAAAAAAGTCAGCCCTCAAGCTGACTTTTAAAAGTGGTGCGGAAAGCCGGAATAAGGTCTCAGCTGTTTTACCTTGATTTCGTTATGCTTTCTGGGGATTTAACCTTTGAATGCATCACAATTCGCATCACAGTTTGAACTGATTGTTATTTTAACACAAATTGTTAGATAAGTAAACATACTTTTTAAAAATTTTGACCGAGGACATCTTTCACTGCACAATTTTATGAAATTAAGTTAAATCTTTTTTTTGTTATTTTCATTCTATTTAAAAAACGTCTCAAAGTAGCATTTTGAACTCCCATGATTTTTGAGATTTTGTTTTGACTCACACCTGCATTTAAAAGTTTTTGAATTTTACGTGTATTTTTCATTAATTTCAGCTTTTTGGACTGTGCAGAAAACGGACGCCCAAGCTTTTTACCACAGCTTCTAACACTTTCAAGAGCAGCTTTTGTCCTTTGTGAAATCAATTGACGTTCTATTTCAGCACTAATACCAAAAGCAAATGCCATCACTTTTGACTGGATATCATTACCTAAACGATAGTTTTCTTTAATTGTCCATACCTGACAGTTTTTGTTAAGGCAGGTTTCTAAAATGTGCATTACTTCCAATAGTGAACGACCAAGTCGAGATATTTCTGTTGTGATTAAAATGTCGCCTGAATGAAGTTTTTTTAAAATGTGTCCGAGCTTTCTTTTATTGAGTGCTTTACGACTGCTGATGGTTTCTTCAATCCATTTATCTATTGACAAATTATTGTTTTTACAATAGTTTTCTATTTCAAATCTTTGATTTTCAACTGTTTGATGGTCTGTTGATACACGAATATATCCATAAATCATATTTTCTAATCCTTTTTTTACATAAGTATTTATACGGACTAGAAAAAATAGCCGATTATTGTCTGCATAACTAGACGGAGATTTAATGCGGTTATAAAAATACAACTGTCTTAAATGGAGATTTAAAAGAACCAAAAAAGGTTTGTTTTGGTAGAAAATACAGTAACTTATGGGCATCCTTAGTATTTTTTGATAAAAATACTTG